>JAZDIO010000049.1:0-11627 GCA_043804965.1 Candidatus Firestoneibacteriota bacterium
CTCTAAGGAGCCAACACGAATAGATGCATGGTGCTATAAATCCAGCAAAGCGATATTATCAGAGCAATAAAGAATTTCTAAAATTATATTATTATAATATTTTATAGTTGACTAGTTCTTTCATAGAAGCGACCAATTAATAAATTGGTCGCTGTCCCTAATTTAACTGGCGGCCTACAAATTTTTCTACGGCACGGATCCAGGCATCTTTCTCGGAACCCCATTCCTCTTTCGAATAGCGGTAATCGTTTTTTCTGATTATCGACAACAATTCATCATTTAGTTTACCGTAAAACTCAAGGTGTATTTCGACCAGTTGTTTTAAAAGTTCTTTATCTTTACATTTTGAAAGCATTTTTCTCAGATGAGGGACGCAAACACCCGTGGATTTTTTATATTTTTCCAGCAACTCGACATCTTTAGCGTATAAAACAAAAGCCTCCGTATATCTTTCGTCGGATTCATTAAAAGCCTCACAGGCCGGACAATTTCCCTCCTGATTAAAAAATTTGCTTTTTATCGCCCCTGTTTTCTTCAGTTCAAGAAGCAAATCATCCAAAAGCACGTTATATGTTATCGCGGTAGCCAGGCTGTCACCGTGTTTTATCAAACTGAACCCATGCCGTTCGCAAAAACCCTTGGATTTATTAAATCTTTGCGTTAGGTTATTATTCAGGACAAACTCAAGAAGAAAAGATTTAAAAAAAGCATTTACGGACCGGTCAACAAGAAAACAAAGGGGACAATCTTTTTTCTTAAAGGAATCAATTATATCGTAATAGGTAGTATGTTTCTCAGGGAGCATAGCTGCTTCTCCTCTCAATTTTTGCTAAGCATTCTTGTGCCTGTACTTTAGAACCCTTACTCTTTCACTCGTAATTACAATATTATGTTTAATATGAACCTTTCCGAGCTTACGCACGGAGTTTCGACGATAGGAAATATATCATAAAGCGGGATAACGATTTGAATTCCATTCGCCGAAACTTCGGATGTAAGTCCGCAGAGGTTCATATTCTATCCTTTAAAAACCACAACTCCCTTACCGCGCAATATCTCCGCCGCTTTTTCCCAGTCCCTGCTAGAAGGAGGTTTTAGTCTCGGTAAAGGATACTTCTTCCCCAGCTCTTTCCATTTATGAACCCCCAGACGGTGATAAGGGATCAGCTCAATTTCAGGAACTTTTGCCAGGCTTAAAACATAATCTGCAAGTCTATCTAACTCTTTCTTTGAATCATTCAGGCCCGGCAGCAGCACCCTTCGAATAATTAGTTTTGGAGCGCCTTTTTCCGCCCAACTCTCCGCTGTTACTCTTCCAAAATTCAGCACAGCCTCAAGTTTTCCTCCGGTAAGTTCTTTATGCAGCTTTGCAGTACTTGCTTTTACATCCAGTAATACCGTATCAGTTTCCTCCAGAAGTTTTTTAACATACTTGGGCGCACAGGTACCGTTCGTGTCAAGCGCTGTAGTCAACTTCATCCCATGAACCATCTTAAACAGCTCTATAACAAAATCCGCCTGAAGCGCCGGTTCACCTCCGGATACAGTTATTCCTCCGCCGTCCTTTTGCAGATACGGAAGAAGACGAAGCAGTCTGTCATAGACGGAATTGAGCGTTACTTTCTCTGAGCCCTTACGGGACCAGGTATCCCTGTTTTGACAGAATTTACACTTAAAATTGCAGCCCGAAAGAAAAAACACACACCGCAGACCCGGGCCGTCCCTTGTACCAAGAGTTTCTATGGAATGGATAAAACCAGTTTTCTTCATTATAAGTTAAGCTCTCCAGTTGTTACAGTAGTTTATAAGGTTCATAACGCTTCATGGAAAGTGCGCTTAATTATTTCTTCCTGATGGTCGCGTGAAAGTTTGGTAAAGTGAACGGCATAACCGGAAACTCTGATAGTAAGCTGAGGATACTTTTCCGGATGCGCCATAGCATCTTTTAGAAGCGCTTTATCCAGGACATTAACATTTATATGATGCCCCCCTCTTGTAAAATATCCGTCCAATATTTTTATCAGATTGGCTTTCTGCGTCTCTTTCTCAACGCCTAAAGCTGAAGGGACAATAGAAAAGGTATTTGAGATGCCGTCCTGCGCCGCATAATAGGGGAGTTTGGAAACGGAATCCAGCGAAGCCAACACTCCGTTTTTCTCTCTGCCAAACATCGGATTAGCCCCGGGTGCAAACGGTTCGCCTGATTTTCTGCCGTCCGGAGTAGCTCCGGTTACCTTTCCATATAATACATTGCTTGTAATAGTAAGGATAGAAAGGGTCGGATTTGCTCTTCTATAAATAGGTGTTTTTCTTAGTTCCGTGATAAAAGTAACTACCAGATCCCTGGCTCTGTTATCAGCCCTTTCGTCATCATTTCCAAAGCAAGGAAAATCACCCTTGATCTCAAAGTCCTTGGTAATGCCCTTTTTATCCCTGACAGGTTTTACTTTGGCATACCTGATCGCGCAAAGTGAATCCACAACCACGGAGAAACCTGCAATACCAAACGCCATCAAGCGGTCAACATTGGTATCCAAAAGCGCCATTTGGGCAGCTTCGTAGTAGTACTTATCGTGAACCCAGTGAATTACATTCATTGTTTTTACATACTGTTTTGCCAGCCAGCTGACTACATAATTAAAATTTTCCCGTACTTGTTCCGCATCAAGATACTCCCCTTTTAATTTCGGAACATCAGGCACTACAAGTTCGCCGTAAGTCTCATCCCTGCCTTCGTTTAATGCAAGTAAAAGCGCTTTGGCCAGGTTGCACCTGGCTCCAAAATACTGGATCTGACTTCCTGCTTTAAGGAGCGAAACACAGCAGGAAATACCGTAATCATCCCCGGCAATCGGCCGCATCAGGTCGTCATTTTCATACTGGATTGAACTCGTATTTATGGAGATTTCCGCGGCAAACTTCTTAAAACCTATCGGTAAACGCGGAGAATATAGTATTGTCAGGTTCGGTTCGGGAGCAGAACCAAGGTTTCGAAGAGTATTCAAGAAACGGAAGTCGGTCTTAGTTACTTTTGTCCTGCCGTCGCTCGTCATTCCGCCAAGCACAATAGTCACCCACACAGGGTCCCCTGCAAAAAGGAGATCATATTCCGGAGCTCTAAGCTGACGGATTAACCGGAGCTTGATGGTAAAATCATCAATAAGCTCCTGAGCTTTTTCTTCCGTAAGAATTCCGGCTTTGATATCTCTCTCTATATAGACATCAAAAAAAACAGAAATAGGCCCTATGGACATTGCCGCGCCGTCGGACTCTTTTGCGGCCGCAAGATAGGCAAGATATGTCCATTGAATTGCCTCCCTCGCATTCTTCGCAGGACGGGTCAAATCAAATCCGTAGATTTTACCAAGAATAATCACATCCTTTAATGCCCGAAGCTGGTCCCCCACCTCTTCACGCAGCCGGATTGACATAGTGGACATATTATCATCAATTTTTTTAAAATCCCTCTCTTTTTCTTTTATGAGATAGCCCAGGCCGTATAACGCGACCCTTCTGTAATCCCCTATAATCCTTCCCCTTGCATAACTGTCAGGCAGACCGGTAATGATTCCCAGGCTCCTGATTTTTTTCATCTCTGCCGAATAAACAGAAAAGACAGCGTCATTGTGGGATTTCCTGAATTTAGTATAGACTTCTTTAAGTTTGGGAGAAAGTTTAAAACCGCGCGCCTCGCAAGCCTTTTCTACCAGCCGCACCCCTCCTACAGGTTTAACCGCTCTTCTAAGAGGCTTATCGGTCTGAAGCCCCTTTATTAATTCATTTTTTCTGTCAATGTATCCCGCGCCATGCGAAATAATACCGCCTGCCACTTCAGTGTCAATATCCAAAACCCCGCCTCTTTTCCTTTCCAGCTCATAGAGTTTTTCCACCTTGCGCCACAAAGCAAGCGTCCTTCTGGTAGGGCCCTTAAGGAAAGAAGCATCGCCTTCATAGGGATTAATATTCTGATATATAAAATCCTGAAGGTCGGTTCGAAGGGTCCAGCGGCCTTTCTTTAAAAGTTTTATTTTCTGAGGCATAAAAACTCCTTTTTCTCATTAAAAAATCACCAGACCTCTTCCTCTAATTTATGCACGTCTTAACGGGCGGCTTATTCAGCTAATTCCGATTTTCCCAATAGGGCTTTTGATTTAATATGTATTATACACGGGATTTTACTTTTACTTCTCTTATGCTGGAATTAAACGTTTCATATTATTTTTTATTTTCTTTTATATGCTCCCCTGTAATGACGCTCCAGCACTTTGAAAGAAGCTGTTCTTCACGCCTGATAAAGTAGTAAAACATCCATATAATAGCCACAAACCCGAGATTCATGAAGGCAGTAGAAACCAGATTTAAGATCCTTACCTTTGATTCGGAATAAAAGTATCCGTAAATAAGACCTTTTAACCATATGCGAAGAATAGCCTGAAACGGCAGATTGTTCACGCTTCCAAGTTTAACCGCCTCCTTGAAGTTATAACAGGCAAGTACGAATAACGCGAGGGTAATAACGGCTAAAAATATTCTGCCCAATTTTATTGCCTTTTTCAGCTGCCGGAAATATTCTCTTTCCTTTACGGTGAAATATTCCGCCAGAGGCATTTCCGTTTCTTTTGCAGGTTTTGTATTCATTCTTTCCTCCTGATATAATATTTTTAATATCCGGTAAACCCCATTACTTCAACAGCATTTAATATTTTCTCTGAGATATTAAGCACACACATAAGTTAATTTTAGCAGGTTTATAATGCTCAGGTAAAGGACTTTCTTGCTTTTTTGCCAAAGACTATTTAAAGTATCTTAACAATCCCATTATTTCCGTCAACTTCTAATGTATCCCCGTCTTTTATTATCTTTGTGGCATTTAAGACATTCACAACAGCAGGCAGGCCATATTCTCTGGCGACAATTGAGGCGTGGGAAAGAAGCCCCCCGGTATTGGTAACCAGCGCAGAAATAGTAACAAAAACAGGAGTCCAGCCCGGATCAGTATGATCGGTAACCAGTATATCCCCCGGAATAATACGCCCAATATCTTCCGCGCGCATTATCACTCTTGCCGTCCCCGTAATCCTTCCCTGGCTCACCGCCAGGCCTTTTAATTCTTTTATATCAGGCGAAGGTTCATACTGTCCTTTCCCGACAAGCAGATCCAGATCCGTAATAACATCCGGGAGGTAAATATCCCGGTTCTTCAAATATTCAAGTTTTCTCCCGGATATATGCCGCAGGGGCGAGATATCAGAATCAAGGCGGTCAAACTCCTCCTCCAATAAAAAGAATATATCAGTGCTTTCTTCGATCAATTTCTTTTCTATCAGAAGTTCAGCCATTTTAAGAATTACTTTTCTAAACGGAACAAAGATACGGATAAGGGAACCCTTGATCAGCTCGCGGGAATTCTGGCCTTTACGAGCTTTTCCCGACAGCCAGGATAACATAGAGACCTTCCATAAAGGCATTTCTTTTTTCAATTTGTCAAGAAGCTCCCGCCTTTTCAACAGAAGATCCTGCTCTCTTTTTTCCGGACTAAGATTGTCAGGAGCCTTCACATAAGTCTTCAGATTATTGATAATAAAACCCCGGTCTTCCCCCCATCTCGGCTGTGAAAAATCTATTTCCTTGACACATCTATAACCATAATCTTCCATAAATTTATCGTAAGACGCCTTTATTTGAAGATCCCTGTTTATTACGACTTCTGCCTCCGCCGTATCCTCCGTTTTAAGAAATTCGACGGCAAGCTTCTCATCAGCTTTAATCATGCGGGAAATTTTCCACAATAATTTAAACCCGGAAAGAATTTCTATTTTATTAAACTCCCCGGATAAAAGGATATGCCTGTCTTCAGCCTTCTTCATCATTTTTTTTGCGACCCTGTTGTAAATATCTATCCATATCAAAGGAATCATCAAAGCTCCGAAGCTTTTAGCTATATCGTTCCGGCAATGATTAATAATTATTTTCTTTAACTCAATTATTTCCTCAAAAGTTACCGTTTTTTCCGCCTCTTTTTCCCATTCTTTTGTTATATTCGGAATATCCCTTGTAAATTTCTTCAACCATCTCTGCATCCGCAGGGAAGATACGAGCAGCCCAAAGCCCAGTTTAAAGAGTTTAGGCATATACTTTAGTCTGATACGGCCGGGTTTTGGATTTTCTGTCTTTTCACCGCCAAATAATAAGGCAGCCGAGAAATTTTTTATCCCAAGATTATTTCTGAAATGATCTTCAATGGCAGAAAGGTTAAAATATAACCGGCCTTTTACCCCTCGTATAATTTCACTTTCCGCAGGCATGCCCGAAGCCGTTTTTACAGCTATTTCTATTATTGTTAAACAAAAAGAAACAACCAGAGGGTAATTTTGCCCCGGTAAAACTTCTGCAATATTCATATTTGACCAGACATCGGTATTATTTTTCAATTTTTTCAGGGTCGTAACAGGCCGGCATTGGAGAAAGTACAATTCCCCGCGGCAAAGCGCCCATTCCGTATCCGTGTGGAACCCAAAATACTTTTCCAAGCAAATAACATGACTGGAAATACGCTTAAGCTCAGGATCAGAAAGAAGGGAATTTGCCAATTTTTCTTTTGAAAGCATATATCCGTTTTCCATCACGGACAAGTTATTTTTTTTAACGGTAAAACGGTCCGGAGTAATCCTCCCTTCCACAAGTTTATCTCCCAGGCCTTTGCAGGCTTCTATAACCACAAACCTTTCATCAAGTGTTGCAGGATTAATAGAGAACGCCACACCGGAAACCTCGCTTTCAATCATTCCTTGGACAAGCACAGCCATAGAAAGCTTCTTGATGTCAACGCCGTTTTGTTTTGCATAGGAAACAGCACGTGCGCTAAAGGTTGACGCCCAGACCTTCTTAACCGACTCCAAAAGCTTTTCTTCGGAAACGTTCAAAAACGTATCAAATTGTCCCGCGGCGGCGCCGCGTAAAGTATCTTCAAAAGGCGAACTCGATCTGACTGCGACCCTGGAAACACCCATTTTTCTAAAGGCTTCCAGGATTTCTGTTTTAATATTTTCCGGAATAATTGCTTTAAGGATATTTTCTCTGGCAGCCGGCAGGTTATTTGAACTTATCAATGCGGTGATTTTATTTTTCTTTAACAGTTTATCCCAGGCGGCTGCAGTAATCACAAAACCGGAAGGGGTTTTTACTCCCGCACGCTGTATTTCCCCGAGAAGCGCTGCTTTACTGCCGGAGATAGCTGCGTCTTTTTTGGCAAGTGTATTTATCAGGCAAATATATTTCATGAAACAGGTATCCCACTTACAAACAAGGTTGTCAATTATTTAGACCATATTTTTTTTAATATTTCCCTGCTTAAAAATATATTTTCCCTGTAACGGGAAAATATTTCAAGTGTTATGGTTCCATTATAATATTTTTTTAAGCATCTAACAGCGCTTTCCGTATCTGTATCCCCGACACCTAGGGGCAAATGAAGATCCATATTTCTCTTACTTTCATGTATATGGACATGAACAAGTTTTGAATGGAAAGCTTTAATAAAATCCTCGGGTTTACGGCCATAAACCGAAGCATGGCCGAAATCCAGATGAAAATACACCTCCGGAACCTTTGAAAGTATTTTAGCAGCGTTTTCCACGGTGTCTTTTGGCGTATCTGTATGCTCATACATTATTTCAAGGCCAAAACCCGCGGCAATTTCCGCAAGATGCTTCAGACTCTCAACTTGAAATTCGATGCCCTCATCATCGCTAAAAAGCCTGCTGGGCCAGTTAGCATGGACAGTAACATACCGGGCTCCTGCCTCAGAAAAATACGGAAAATATTTAACGCACTCTTCTATCGCAGCCTGTCTTATTGATTTAATTGAAGTACCAAACGGAAGATACCACGCGGTATGGCCCACAGCCCCGAGTTTATACTTTCGGAGCAGTTTAACTATCTTGTTTATTTCTATTTTTTTTGGCGTTGGCCCGTCCTCCATTAAGAACAGGTCGATAAAATCGAATTTATTTTCGCCGATCCATTTAATTTCCTCACAAATGCTGCCCCCCGGATAGTTACAAGCTCCTATTTTCATCAGGCCTCCGCTTACTTAAGCTATTTTATCGGGCTTCCGTCTTTGTTGTACTTCTTTTCCTTTACAGGCTTCCCATTTTTATATATTTTCTCGCTTTCAACATTTCCATTCTCATAGTAAGTTTTGCCCATACCGCTAAGGACATCATCTGTATAATCACACTCGGCATATAATTTACCGTTCTTATAAAACTCTTTTGTAATGCCGTTCTTTTTTCCGTTGGAATATTTCCATTCATAACGAAGCTCGCCGGTATTATAATACCCCTGGCTGACTTCTTCTTTTTTATCCTCTACATAGTTCCACTGAGCCAGGAGCTTACCGTTATCATCGTACTCTTTGGTCATTCCATCTTGTTTTCCTTTTAAATAAATCCGTTCTTCTTTTACCAACTCCCCTTTTTTATCCTGATAGATCCTTGTAGTCCCGTTTAACATGTTCTCCTTATACATCCACTCCGCGTAAATATTACCGCTCGGATAATACTCCGTGGTAAACTCCACTTGTTTGCCCCTTCTGAAAGCCGCTTCCTTGTACAGCTTCCCATTTTTATATTCTTTGCTGATTCCGTCTAAAACATTGTTAACATAAACTAATTCCGCTTTCAACGCACCCTCTTTTTCATACTGCTTCCAGATACCGGTTTTCCGGTCATTTTTATATTCGCCTTCTGCTTCTACCTTTCCGGAATCATTATAGACTTTTGAAGGGCCGTTCAGCAATCCTTCTTTATACAACAATTCCAGCTTGACTTTCCCGTCGTTAAAGTAAAATTTAGTAACGCCGTCATATTTACCATCCTTGTAAGCACTCTCTGCTTCAAGGAGCGCGCCTTTATACTGCTTTGCCAACCCGTTTTTAAGATTATTTTTATATATAAAGATAATTTTTTTATTATTGATATTCTGGGTCACTTCCCCGTCAGGAATGCTTCCTTCTCTTTCTTTAACTTCATCCCATCTGTCAATAACTTCTTTTGCAATCTGATTTTCTCCGTCAAAATATACGGCTATCTTCATTTTTTTATTGTCAGGATCAGGCTTTGTTTTTCTTATTATCTCCGCAAAGACAAAAGAGGATAATAGGCTTAACACCAAAAATACCGCTATTCTTTTCATCTTTCACTCCTATGACAGCAGGCCTTATAAAACCAAACATTGCATAGATTTTACACCGTACAAGATAAGTTTTCAAGTGTGAAACACGTCCGCAGGGCTTTCAAAACCGCCTTCGCAATAAATTAAGATAAGTCAAATTTAAAATAAAACAGGCCCAAAGCGTAATTGTTACTTGACATTATTTTTCTTAGGCCAAAAGAGAGATGCCAGGACTGAAATTAAAAGCACTAAAGCTATTACCCCCAGGGATACCAGAATAGGTATTTTATAGTAGCCGGCTATAAGCATCTTGGTACCTACAAATACCAGAATGACACAAAGCGCGTATTTTATGTAATGGAACCAATCGGCTATTTTGGCAAGCGCAAAGTAAATAGAGCGGAGCCCGAGAATCGCAAAGATATTCGAAGTATAAACAATAAATGTATCCTGAGTAATCGCAATAATTGCAGGAATAGAATCAAAAGCAAAAATCAAATCTGTAGCTTCAATTACCATCAGCACCATAAAAAGCTTAGTTATATGCCATTTACCATTCAGTTTTTTAAAGTACCTGCCTTCATCAAATTCCTGATGAACAGGAAATATTTTGCTTATTATTTTAAAGAATACACTTTTCTCTGGATGTATTTCCTTGTCTTCACTCATAACCATTTTAATTCCGGTAAAAACAAGAAAAGAGCCAAAGACATATATAACCCATTCGAACAAATGAATTAAAGCTATACCGCCGGATATGAATATCGCTCTCATAACAAGCGCGCTTAAAATCCCTATAAACAAAACACCGTGTTGATATACCTTGGGCACCTTAAAATAGGAAAAAACCATTAAAAAAACAAATAGATTGTCAATGCTTAAAGATTCTTCTATAAGATATCCGGTTAAAAATTCAAGAGCAGGTTTCTTTCCCAAAGTAAACAAAATACCAAGATTAAAAAATATTGCAAGACTAATCCATATCCCGCACCAGATAAGGGCTTCTTTTAATTCCAGCTCCCGGTCTTTTTTATGAAAAACACCTAAATCCAGCGCCAGCATTACAAGAACAAAAACTATAAAACCTATCCATGCCCAGGTCATATCTTAATATCCTCTTTACAATGAATTTTCATTTAAATTATTATAACATTTTTTAGTGCAAGTATTCCACCGATACAAAAATCCACAGTTGCCTCAGGCGTACCACTTGATTATGGAACAAACATATAGGTTTTCACAGGGGATGATTCAAATATTTTTACTTCTTATCATTCTTATTTTGAGTTTCTAGTTTTGTGCTTTGCTTCAAAACATCCTTAATAACAACCAAAACCTTATCCAATTCTTTTCTGTCAAGCGCTGCTGACATCTGAAATCTTATTCTTGCGGCGCCTTCCGGGACAACGGGGTAGCCAAAACCGGTAACGAAAACTCCGCGTTTAAAGAGTTCCTTGCTCAAGGAAATTGCTTTTGCAGTCTCGCCGACAAGAACAGGGATTATCGCAGACTCGCCCGGAAGAGAATTAAGACCTATTTCCATAAGTTTTTCCCTGAAATAAGCAGTATTCTCATGAAGTTTTGCGACCAGCGACGGATTTTTCTCCAGAATCTTTATAGCTTTTAGAGCGCTTCCCGCTACTGTCGGCGGTAAGGCGTTGGAAAACAACTGAGGCCGGGAAACCTGGGACAAGTAATCTATAAGAGAGCGGCTTCCCGCAACAAACCCGCCAGCGGCGCCACCCAGTGCTTTTCCCAGAGTACTTGTTAAAATATCGATCCCGCCCTTTAACCCGTAATGCTCTATTATTCCGCTTCCCCTCTTTCCCAGAACTCCCGTGCCGTGAGAGTCGTCCACAATGGTTACAGCGTCATATTTTCTTGCCAGTCCGGATATCTTGTCAAGCTTCGCAATATCCCCTTCCATGGAAAAAACGCCGTCTGTGATTATGAATCTTGCATTAAATTTTTTCGATTCTTTCAGATGCTTTTCCAGTTCAACCATATCACTGTGCCTGTAGATCTTCCTCTCCGCTTTTGACATCCTGATACCGTCAATTAAACTCGCATGGTTCAACTGATCAGTAATGATCACATCGCCTTCGACCGCGACCGCAGGAATAAGCCCTGTATTTACCGCCCAGCAGGACACATAGGTCAGCGCCGCCTCAAATCCAAAAAACGAAGCTATCTTCTTCTCAATTTCTTTATGGATCGAAAAAGTACCGCAGATAAATCTCACAGAAGCCGTACCCGCTCCGAATTTTTTGAGCGCGGCTATGCCGGCCCCGACAACCTCCTTGTTATCAGAAAGCCCAAGATAGTTATTTGAAGAAAGTACAAGCGTCTTCTGATTACTAATCACCACTTTATCGCTCATAGGAGAACTTATTTCTCTAAAGTTTTTTAGAGTACCTTTTGTTTTCATTACAGATAGTTTTGCTGACAAGGCT
>JAZDIO010000050.1:0-5628 GCA_043804965.1 Candidatus Firestoneibacteriota bacterium
TGTAGCTCAATTTATTGAGCGTTTTTAAGGCGCCCGATGAATCGGGCACTACAATAAAACAAAATATTAATATAAATTAGAACTTCCCATACATCAGATAGTCATGCCCCCAGTAACTGAGGGATTAACCCGAAAGGCAATGCTTTGGTCTTCGGCGGGCCCGGCTAGCGCAATCCGCCCGAGGCGCAGGTTGCATTATTTCCGCAGAGGTTCATTTTTTATGCTTTCAGGCGGAAATAATTGAAAACCTCATATCGTCGAAATCCTATGCGTAAACTCGGGGAGTTTCATTTTGGGACTCGGTCCTCCCCCCCTTTGTGAAAAGGATGGCACTTAGACACCCTCTTTACCGCCAGCCACCCTCCTTTCACCGCGCCAAATCTGTCCAGCGCTTCTATCGCATATTCCGAGCAGGTGGGCGTAAATCTGCAGGAGGACGGAAGATACGGAGAGATTCCTTTTTTATATATTTTCAACAATACTATTAAAAAAGTTTTCATAAAAGTCCGCTTGCGGCAAACATCTTATTAATAATACTTTGGATTTCTTCTTTTGATTTAAGGAGCAGTTTGTCTGAAGTGATTATTGCGGCGATTTTTTGTTCCGGAAGTTTTTCTCTTAAACTTCTTACCGCCTCCCGTACCGCTCTTCTTACGGCATTTCTTTTTGTCGCCGGCTTTACTTTGGCGGGAAGAACAGCGAACCGGAAAGGGCCGCCGCTTACTCCAATTATCAGGGAAATATCTTTTCCCCTTATTCTTTTTCCTGTTTCAAAAAGTTTTTTAATTTCATTCGAACTTAACGAATCAATCATTTACTTATTAATTAAACTTTTTCTTCCCTTGGCCCTGCGCCGGGATAGAGTTCTTCTTCCTCCCACTCTTCTCATTTTTTTTAAGAAGCCGTGTGTTCTCTTTCTTTTTCTCTTATGCGGTTGAAATGTTCTTTTAACCATGATCCTGCCTCCCTTCCTGCTCTTCCTTCCAATATTAAGTTTACTAAATATATCACAGGGCGAAGCCTTTGTCAAACTTTTATCCTGTCCGGTTTTATTTTGAGCTGCATTCTGTTCCCGGAATTTTTTAATCGATATAAAAAATGAAACCTTATTTTTAAAAAATTTCTCTTGACATTTACATACCGGTGGTATAAGATTTATTTCGCTCGGGAATATTTAAGTGTCTTATTTCCGGCAGACATATTGCTGCTAAAAAAATAACTGGACAGGCTTAAGGCCTGTTTTTCTATTTAAAGGGAAGGTCACCACAATAGGTTGTGGATAACTTTATAGGCAAACACTACAATTTGTGCCTGTGGATAACCGAATAAATGCTTTGATAATAAAGACTATCCGCGATATTACCGATGTGGATAAGTAGTAATATTTTAAACATAGTTAACGATGTTTACCAAAAGCATTCAGAAATAAGGAGAATTATCAACATGGCTGATGTTTCAATATGGAACAAAGCATTAGAAACGATAAAATCACGTGTTAGTAAGCAATCCTATGACACCTGGTTTAATGTTGCCAGGGCTATTTCCTACGATGAAGCTTCTTCCGCTCTGACACTTGAGGTTCCAAATAATTTCAATAAAGAGTGGCTGGAAAAAAACTACAAAGAACTTATATTAGAAACTCTCAGATCTATAGAAAACAAAGATATCTCCCTTAATTATTCCATTTCGACCGCAAAGCAGGAGCCAGTCGTGCTTGAGACTGCGAATATTTCTCCAAGGGAAGAAAAGAAATTTACAACAGGCACAATTATCGGGCTTTCTTTGGACCCTAAATATATTTTTGAAAACTTTATTGTAGGCGACAGTAACAGGTTTGCTCACGGAGCTTGTGTCGCCGTGTCGGAAGCTCCCGCAAAATCCTACAATCCTGTCTTCATATACGGAGGGGTGGGGCTCGGGAAGACACATCTCCTGCATGCGATAGGCAATGCGATCAGAAAAGGCGATCCTTCTTTAAAAATAGCGTATCTTACTTCCGAGCAGTTTTTAAATGAAATGGTTTCGGCAATAGCTTCAGGGAAGATAAATGATTTTAGAAATAAATACCGCTATGTGGATCTCCTTATGATTGATGACATTCAATTTCTTCAAGGGAAAGAGGGGATGCAGGAAGAGTTTTTTCATACCTTTAATGTCCTTTACTCCGCAAACCGGCAGATAGTTGCCACCTCGGACTCCAAGCCTCAGGAATTAAAAATAGAAGAACGTTTGAAATCCCGTTTTGAAATGGGGCTTATAGCGGATATCGGCGCTCCCAGCCTAGAACTCCGCGTTGCAATTTTAAAGAAAAAAGCGGAGGGGGAAAAGATATTTCTTTCTGACGAGATTTGCTTATATATTGCCAACCTGGAATTAAACGACATAAGAAAATTAGGCGGTTATCTCACAAAAGTACTTGCTTATTCCTCCATAACAAAAGCAAAGATTACTCTTGAGTTGGTTAAGGAATGTCTGAAAGACGCCGTCCCCGCAGCACAGGAAAAAAGGATTACGATTGAAGATATTAAAGACTCCGTTGTTAAATATTATAAATTAAGGCCTTCGGACATGGTTACAAAAAAACGCACCCAGCCGGCGGCTTTCGCAAGACAGGTGGCAATGTACCTTACAAGAGAGCTTACGGATATGTCCCTTCCTGAAATCGGCCAGAACTTCGGCGGCCGCGACCATTCTACGGTAATTCACGCCTATGAAACCATCAGCGGAAAAATACAAACGGACTTGATCTTTAATCAGGAGTTGAAGGAAATACGGGAACTTGCAGGGTTGTAACGCCGGTTGCAATTATTTATGAAACTCTCCGAGCCGCATAAAAATAACTATGAAATTTTAATTACCGACATTTGTTAATAATTATGGTTAATAACTTATCCACAGGAGAATATTCAAAACTTACCAACACAACCAACATTCGTTAACAATTTGATTAACACTTTTATCAACAAGGTTCTTACTTATACAATATGTTCTTTTATCACTGTTAACATATCCACCGCTACTACTACTACTACTACTATCTTTATAAATATTTTTTAATATATATAGTTCCAATGTTTTTGTGAATATGAAAATATTCTATAAAAGTTTTGTTTAAGTAGAATGTAAAAATATATCTGTACAAATAGTATTTTTATTATGTATAATTAACTTACAATAATTTAAAAATTTAATACTGTTATAGGGGGAATTTAAAATGAAGATATCCTGCAGAAAAGCTGAGCTTCTTGAGAATCTACAAAAAATAGAAGGGGCGGTAGGAATTAAGACTACGCTTCCGGTGCTTAATAACTTTCTTTTGGAAACTTCCGAGAATCATCTTCAACTCACAGCTACAGACCTGGAACTTACTATAGAGTGCGGTGTAAAAAATATTAATATTATAGACAGCGGCTCTATTACTATCCCCGCTAAAAAATTTATAGATATAATAAGAGAACTTCCTGATTCTGATATTGTCGTTGACGTAAATGAAAAAAACAATATAACTATAAAATGCGATAAGATTATATATAAAATAATGGGACTTCCAAAATCAGAATATCCGCCTATTGTCGACCTGAAAAAAGAAGCTATTAACCTTAAAATAAATAAAGCAATATTGAAAGAAATGATAAAGAAAACTATTTTTTCTGTATCTTTGGATGAAACGAGAAAGGTTTTAACCGGTGTACTTTTAGTCGTAGAAAATAATGAGATGAAGATGGTCGGAACAGACGGGCATCGCCTTGCTTTTTTTAAAAGCGCTTCGGGAAAAACGGCAAATGCCAAGATAATAATTCCCACAAAAGTATTAAACGAGATGCAAAAATTTTTAAAAGAAGATGAAAATGATGTGGATATCGCAATTTATGAAAATAAAATTACATTTAAATTTGATAATCTTGTAATTACTTCCCGCCTGATAGACGGGCAATACCCGAGCTACGAGCAGATAATAAACAGGGTGTTTGACAAAAAAGTAAAAGTTAATACCGAGGTTCTTACAAAAGCAGTGAAAAGAGTTTCGCTTCTTGCGGTGGATAAAGCAAGCGCGATAAAAATAAAGGCCTTTGATGAAAAGCTTATTATAAACGCGACTGCGGCGGATGTAGGAGAGGCCGAAGAAGAGATTGCTGCGGACTATAAGGGCGAGGAAATTACAATAGCTTTTAACGCGAAATATATTGCGGATGTTTTAAAGGTAATCGGCGCGGAAGATGTGGAAATTCAGCTTAAAGATACCATGTCGGCGGGGCTTGTAAAGGCGCCGAATGCCGAAAACTACCTTTATATAATAATGCCTGTCCGGATCTGATGGAACTAAGGTCTCTAAGCGTCAAAAACTTCAGGAATATTAAAGATGCGGAAATAACCGGATTAAAAAAAGCCAATTTGGTTACAGGCGGTAATGCTCAGGGAAAAACGAATTTTCTTGAAAGCATCTATTATCTTTCCACCTTATCTTCAAACAGGATGAAAACCTTGAACGATCTTATTTCTATTGGCGAAAGTTATTTTTCCCTGCGGTGTAAAATAGAAAAAGGCGGGCTTAGTAAAACTCTTGACGTTTATTACGGTTTTGAAAAAGAAACGGCTGTCAGGGTAAATGAAAACCCTGTCCCAAAAAAGAGCGAATTTATAGGGGAATTAAAAGCCGTAAAGTTCTCTCCGGAAGATATAGATCTTATAAAGCGCGCTCCGGTGGAAAGAAGAAGGAATATTAATCTTCTACTTTCCCAGATAAGCCGGCCGTACTTAAGCGATCTTTCCCGTTATCATCAAGTGCTGGCCCAGAAGAATAAGTTATTATTTCAGGTGGGAGAAAGAGGGGCTGACAAAAAATTACTTTCTGTCTGGAACGCGCAGCTTGTTGAGACCGGCGCGCGGATCGTAAAGGCAAGGCTGGAGGCGATAAACAGTTTAAAAGACAGGCTGAAAGCGCTTCAGCTTAAAATATCGGGAGGGAAGGAAATAATAGAACTTTCCTATAAATGTTCCTTTGACGCGGAAGGAGACCTGGCAAAAAACTTTGAAGCGAAACTTCAGGCGATGCAGGAAAGAGAAATAATAAGAAAAGCTTCGCTTGTCGGCCCGCACAGGGATGATCTGGTCTTTATTTTAAACGGGAGGGATGCAAAATATTTTTCTTCGGAAGGCCAGCAAAGATCCATAATAATTAATTTAAAGCTTGCGGAATATATGCTTATAAAAGAAAAGAGCGGAGAAGAGCCGGTGGTGCTTATAGATGATATTTTCTTTGATCTGGACGAGACAAGGCGCTCGGCCATCTTGTCCGTCTTTAACGGCATGGCGCAGGTATTTTTAGCCGGCACGGAAGATAAAAATTTTGAAAAATATTTTTCGGAATACTCCCTGATAAAAATTGGAAACGGGAGGATGACCATAAATGGCCAGGCATCATAAACCTCTTGTAAGCATAGCTCAAATTCTCGGAAAAACCCTGAAGAAAATACAGATCATTCGGACAAATAAAATCTCCCAAGACACCGCGTTTGATAAAGTAAAAGAATATACCATATATGTGATCTGGCGGGAAGCCGTAGGCGGTGAAATAGCCCGCCACGCGGCCCCGATAGACTTTAACCACGGTGTTGTCACGGTAGAAGT
>JAZDIO010000051.1:0-5876 GCA_043804965.1 Candidatus Firestoneibacteriota bacterium
CCTACGACCTGAGTGTTGCTAATTGTATAAAGCTCCACTCAATTGATCCGGCTATAGGCCGTAAATACCAAAATTTACTAAAAGAAGCTTGACAAAACAGTCAAATTTTAACAGGAGGAGTTATGATTAAGGCCAGCGAAATATTCGGAGAACTTACCTTCAATAGAAAAATAATGAAGGCAAAACTCAGCAAAGAGGTATTCAATAAACTTATGGAAACTATAGAGGAAGGTAAATCCCTCGACCAGGATATAGCGGGAGATGTGGCGCATGCCATGAAAGAATGGGCGATAGAAAGCGGGGCGACGCACTTCACTCATTGGTTCCAGCCCCAAAGAGGCGGCACTGCGGAGAAACATGACTCCTTCATCACCTATGATGAGAACGGGGATATTATTGAAAGATTATCTGCGTCCCAGCTCATTCAATCAGAGCCGGATGCTTCTTCTTTTCCGTCCGGCGGGATAAGATCTACTTTTGAAGCCCGCGGCTATACTGCCTGGGATCCGACCTCTCCTGCTTTTTTGTTGGAATCCGAGCAGGCAAAGACTCTCGTAATTCCTTCGGTATTTCTCTCCTGGACAGGAGAAGTCCTTGATCTAAAAACTCCGCTCCTTCGTTCACAGAGAGCATTGACGGAAGAAGCGATTAAACTTCAGAGGCTGCTTGGCAATAGAACCTCAAAAAGAATAAAAGTTTATGTCGGACTTGAACAGGAATATTTTCTCTTCAGTAAAAAACTGGTCGATACCAGGCCGGATCTGTTTATTTGCAACAGGACCCTTTTTGGCGCGGCGCCGGCAAAGGGTCAACAGATGGAAGATCATTATTTTGGATCGATAAAAGATAAAGTACTTAATTTTATGGAAGATCTGGACATCCAGCTTTACAGAAGAGGCATTCCGGCAAAGACAAGGCACAATGAAGTAGCGCCTAACCAGTTTGAAATCGCTCCGCTTCATAACGAATCAAACCTTGGCATTGATAATAATCTGAAACTGATGGACATAATGCATAAGGTCGCGAAAAAGCACGGGTTTGTCGCTTGCCTGCACGAAAAACCCCTGGCCGGCGTTAACGGTTCCGGCAAACATCTAAACTGGTCGCTCGGCGATGAACCGGGATAAATTATTTAGAACCGTCAAAGTCTCCGCTTAAAAATATTAATTTTCTCATTACCATCGGGGCAATACTTTACGGGTTAAATAAATTCGGGGGCATACTTCGCGCTGCGGTTGCCGATGCGGGAAACGATCACAGGCTTGGAGCCAATGAAGCGCCGCCGGCAATAATATCTGTATATCTTGGCGAGTATCTTAATGCCCTTTTTAATGAAATTGAAGGAATAGTTGCAAAACCTACGGAAAAACAACTTGCGCATATTTCTCTGGGGGTGCAGAATATTCCTAAAGTTTCAAAAGATGCTTCCGATAGAAACAGGACTTCGCCTCTTGCCTTTACCGGAAATAAGTTTGAGTTTAGAGCTGTCGGCTCCTCTCAGAATTGTTCTGAAAGTACCATGATGCTGAATTTGATAGTTGCTTTTGGTTATAATGAAATCTACAGCCGGCTTTCAAAGCTTAAAGGAGATGTTAAGGCCAATGCGATATTAGTTTTAAAAGATATTCTCAAGGGAACCAAGAAAATCCGGTTCGAAGGCAACAACTACTCCAAAGAGTGGCATAAGGAAGCGGAGAAAAGAGGGTTGCCGAATACTAAGACCACCCCCGAGGCTTTAAAATTATTTTTGAAAGAAGATGCAGTAAAACTCTTTACGGAGTTTAAGGTGTTTTCAGAAAGGGAGCTGCGCTCGAAAATAGAAATTAAACTTGAAACCTATATTAAAACCAAAGATATAGAATTTAAAACGGCGAAAAATATGGTGAAAACCCTGATTCTTCCGTCGATAGCAAAGCATATGAGAAAGACCGCGGAAACGGTGCTTTCGGTGAAGGGTGCCGGGGTTAATTCCAAGACCCTTACCGAAGAGGTAAGGGAGATAGAGGCTGCGTATTCGAATATAAGAGCAAAGCTTGAAAAATTTGAAAATTTCCAGGTAAAACTGGAGAAGATAACAGACTTGCACAAAAAAGCAGAGGCTTGCGCGCAGGAAGGAGCTGAAATCCTGCTGGAACTCAGGCAGTTAGTTGATACCGCAGAAACTATTGTTGCTGATGATCTTTGGCCTATGGCAAAGTATCAGGAGTTGCTTTTAAAATTGTAAGAGGATTGGAATGTGTTTTAAAAAAAACAAAGAAGAAGCTAAACTTACGGTCAAGGAACAAAATCCGAGGCCGGAGGATATTGAAAGAGAACTTGAATAATTCTATACCGGCAAAGTAAAAAGCCGGGAGAAAAGGGACGCAGATGTCCGGATAAACAAGAAAAAATTGTTTATCCGGATATTTTTTTAAGCAGTGTCAAACAGGATAGGAAAGAAAGTTTCATAACACTTAGTAAAGAAGTATTTAGTTGAGTAGAAAAATGAAAGAAATAGCGTAGGAACAGGCATGCTTGTCCCTACAACATGCGTGTTGCTAATTGTATAAAGCTCCGCTCAATCAAGCCGGCTTATAGGCCGTAAATACTAAAATTTACTAAAAGAAGTTTGACAATACGAGTTTCATAAAAAGGAGGAGAGATGATAAACGCAGGAGATACAGCTTTTATCCTGATATCGACGGCTCTGGTGCTGCTCATGACGCCGGGATTGGCTTTCTTTTATGGAGGCATGGTAAGAAGAAAGAATATTCTTGGAGTATTAATGCAGTGTTTTATTCTCATGTGTGTTTTGAGCTTGCAATGGGTTCTCTTTGGTTATTCCCTGGCTTTTTCGCCGGGCAACAGTTTTATCGGCTCTCTTTCGTGGGCGGGTTTAAAGGGAGTGGGTCTTGAACCTTACGCAGATTATGCAGCTACAATTCCCCATCAGGCCTTTATGATATTTCAGGCGATGTTCGCGATAATTACTCCCGCGCTTATTATAGGCGCCTTTGCCGAAAGAATGAAATTCTCGGCTTTTCTCCTGATAACAATTCTGTGGGCGACATTTGTATATGATCCGGTGGCTCACTGGGTTTGGGGGGTGGGCGGTTGGATAAGAAATCTTGGCGCGCTTGATTTTGCCGGGGGTACAGTAGTTCACGTAAATGCAGGGGTAGCCGCTCTTGTTTCTGCTGTATATCTGGGAAAACGTCTGAATGTGGGACATGCGGTACCTCCACACAACCTGCCTTTTACAGTTTTAGGTGCCGGTCTTCTTTGGTTTGGCTGGTTTGGTTTTAATTCAGGCTCGGCCCTTGCTGCCAATGGCATAGCGGTTAATGCTTTTGTTGTTACCAACACGGCCGCCGCTGCTGCGGGACTTACCTGGTCGGGGATAGACTGGTTGAAGAACGGCAAGCCAACGATGTTTGGTACGGTAACCGGGGCAGTGTCCGGTCTTGTCGCCATAACTCCGGCGGCCGGGTTTGTCGGTGTTATACCGGCAATTTTTATCGGTATAGGCGTAAGTGTTTTATGTTTTTTTATGGTAACTGCCGTAAAAGTCAAATTTGGATATGATGATGCTCTTGATGCTTTTGGTGTTCATGGGATAGGAGGTATCTTTGGTGCTCTTGCCACGGGGCTTTTCGCAAGCAAGTTCGTTAATCCTGCGGGAAATGACGGACTTTTCTTCGGCAACCCAAAATTTTTTCTCGTGCAGGCAGCGGCAACGCTTGCAACAATCACTTATTCCCTTGTGGCTACTATTATAATTTTTAAAATTGCGGACTACTTCCTCGGTATCAGAGTTGAGGAAAAAGAAGAACTTGTCGGATTGGATCTTTCTCAGCATAAAGAGTCCGCTTATACAGTTCTTGAATAAAACAGGTCATAACGCTAATAAGGATGGAGAAAAATATGAAATTAGTAATAGCGATTATTCAACCGTATAAACTGGAAAAAGTAAAAACAGAACTTTACAAAGAAGGAGTAAATTTGATGACCGTAAACGAGGTGCTTGGACATGGAAGGCAGAAAGGGATCACAGAAGTTTACAGGGGCGCTAAAGAGACCGGGAACCTTTTAAGGAAGATACGCCTTGAAATAGCGGTAAATGACGATTACTTGAAAAAAACCATAAATGCAATTACAAGAGGCGCCAGAACAGGAGGGATCGGCGATGGAAAAATCTTTGTACTTGACCTTAAAGATTGTGTCAGAATAAGGACGGGGGAAACAGGAACAGAAGCAATAGGTTAAAAACCTGTTTTAAAAGAAAGATAAAGGATGTTAAAATATTCTTATTAAATATGCGTGTCTTTAGGCGAGACCTTCATCGGATTTATTGCGCTTGCTCGAGATGGACGCTGTTTTAGATTTTGGGCGTTCAGCCCCCCTTGACAAAAAAGAAGTCCCGTGCTAGTATATATCTAGTTGATATATACCGTCTTGATGTATAATATGAAGATATAAGGAGAAAAGATGATAAATTATATAATTTTGGGTTTTTTGATAAAAAAAGATATGACCGGTTACGAGATCAAACAAGCTATAAACATGAGTATAGCGTTTTTCTATAATGCCAGTTTTGGCAGCATTTATCCGGCGCTTGGGAGATTAAAAAAACTAAATTTTATTAGTTCAAAAAATACTGTTTCGAAAGGCAAACATAAAATTACTTATTCAATAAATCAGAAGGGAAAGGAATACTTTAATAAATGGGTCGAAACACCGTTTGATGATTACAAATTTGGGTTTCTTCATTTGGTAAAGGTGTTTTTTATGAACAATACTAATAAAGAGAAAGCTGTTAAACTCCTTGAAGACATTGTTTTAAAGCTGGAGAAATACCTTAAGGATCTAAAAAAAATAGAACCGCAAGTCAATAAAATTGCGGATTTTTGTCAAGGATCAACTTTAGAGTACGGTATTTATTATTATAAATTCACTATAAAATGGTATAAAAATCTTATTTCAAGTTTAAGGGGGCAATCATGAAGATCCTTGTTTTGAACGGAAGTCCAAAAGGCAAAGAAAGCGTGACAATGCAGTATATAAATTATATTATTAAAAACTCCTGTAATTGCGAGTTTAAAGTAAATAATATAGCTCAGGAAATAAATAAGATAGAAAACGATAAGGAGTATTTTGAAAAAATAATGAAGGATGTGATTTCGGCAGACGGAATAATTTGGGCCTTTCCGTTATATTATTGCACGGTGCATTCAAATTATAAGAGATTTATTGAGCTTATATGGGAAAGATCGAAAGAAGCCTGTTTTAAGGATAAATATGCCTGCGCTCTCTCAACCTCCATACATTTTTTTGATAATACCGCGCATGATTATATAAATGAAATATGCGATGACCTGAATATGAAGTATACGGAGTATTTTTCCGCGAAAATGTATGATGCGGCGGAGAAGAAAAACCGGAAGACGCTTCTGATTTTCGCTGAAAACTTCTTTTCTTCAATAAAAAATAAAACAGCCACTGCAAAACGTTTTAAACCTCTAAATTATAAAATGCCGGAATATCGTCCGGAACCGGTCAAACAGAAGATAGACAATTCTTCAAAAAAAATAGTCATCTTAACCGATGCCTACGAGAGGGACACAAATCTGGGTAAAATGATCAGGCAATTTTCAGATCAATTTAAGAATCCTGTTGAAATTGTGAATATAAGCGAGATTAAAATAAAAGGAGCGTGTCTTGGCTGTGTCAACTGCGGATTTGACAATCATCGCGTATACAGCGGAAGAGATGATATAGAACCTGTTTATATTAACAAAATATTTCCGGCGGATATCCTGGTAATCGCGGGGGCCATAAAAGACAGATATTTGTCCTCAAGATGGAAAAAGTTTACCGATAGAGGATTTTTCAAAACA
>JAZDIO010000052.1:0-6810 GCA_043804965.1 Candidatus Firestoneibacteriota bacterium
ATGCGGGATTTCTTGATATACGTCCCAGGTACGGCGCAACTGCAAGCATAATGACCGAATATCTGAGGGCTGCAAGGATAAAGCCCTCATATAAACTTGCAACAGCTTTGTATTATGCCATTAAGACCGATACCAGCAATTTTGAGCGAAAGGCTTTGGTTGAGGATGTCAGGGCTTTCCAGTTTCTTTTTCGTCATGCAAATATCCATATAGCGAGAAAAATTGAACAGGCGGAATTAAGCTTTGATTTTTTGAAATATTTTAGGATTGCCCTCGAAAGCATGCGAAAGAGGAAAGGGAGAATATTTGTTCATATCGGGCACGTAATCAGTCCGGATGTTTGCGTTCTGCTGGCCGATTTCTTTATAAGGATCGACAATATAAAATGGAGCATAGTCTCGGGTGTGTGCAACAATGTCCTTGTTGTTATTTTCAGGAATGACGGTTTGCGCAAAAATGCCGGCAGTGTGGCAAAAGAAAGTTTCGGCCATATTGGTTCCGCAGGAGGGCACAAGAGTGTGGCGAGGGCTGAAATTCCGGTTTCCGCTTTAAAGGAGCATCTGGATCTGAAAAACAATGAAATGATATTAAAGTGGATAATAGGCCAGATAGAAAAAAGAGCCGGCAAGAAATAAAGGTGTCAAATAATGATGCTCTCGCAAAAAGCTCAAATCCGGTCGCAAATAACTTTTTTACTAAATCGTTAAATAATGGAAGAAGACAAAACAGATATAACGGTAACGATTCTTGGCTCTGGAACCTGTGTACCGTCGCTTGCCAGAAGCTCCTGCGCTGTTCTTGTTGAGACAGGTGACGCTAAAATACTTATTGATTGCGGTCCGGGCACAATGAGGAGGCTGCTTGAAAACGGCACGGAGATATATGACATATCCCATCTGTTATTAAGTCATTTTCACCCCGACCATACAGGTGAGGTGATATCTTTTCTTTTCGCAAATAAATATCCCGACGGTTATAAACGCAAAATACCACTTTCGGTAATAGCCGGAAAGGGGATATCTGTTTTTTATGCCGGACTGAAAAAGGTTTTTGGATGCTGGATAGATCTTGAGCCGAACAGCTTAAATATAATAGAGCTCGGCGGTAAAATGAACGTTACAGAGTTAGGAGATGCCGTTTTGGAATCTGTTTCGGTCAAACATAATGAGGAAAGTCTTGCATTCAAAATAACCGGAAGAACTGGTTGCTCGGTTGTTTATTCAGGTGATACTGATTATTGTGACAACCTGGTTAATATTGCCTGCTATACAGATCTTTTCATCTGCGAATCAGCCCTTCCGGATGAATTAAAGGTCACTGGTCACCTGACACCTTCTGCTGCGGGGAAGATAGCCGAAAAAGCAAAGGTGCGAAAACTTATTTTAACTCATTTTTATCCGGAATGTGATAAGATTGATATTGAAAAGCAATGCAGGAGGACTTATCCGGGTCCGCTGCTTTTGGCTAGGGATTTAATGAAGGTATATCTGGCGAACGGATGAATATAGACGTCTTCATAAAAAGTCCAAATATGCTCACTAAACCTCAAAGTCGTTCGCATAAGACTTTTTACGAAGTTATCAATATATTAATTTTTATTCAAAAAGGAGCGGAGTGAGATATTATCCGGTTAATCTCGATATAAGAAACAAAAAATGCCTTGTAGTCGGCGGCGGGGATGTCGGAACGCGCAAGATCATGACACTGCTTGAATGCGGAGCGTTTGTCACTGTTGTAAGCCATGAGGTAGGTGAAAAATTATTAAGTCTTGCGGAATCGGGAACAATTGCGCTGAAGAAGCGCGCCTATGACGGATCGGACCTTGAAGGGATGTTTCTTGTCATTTGTGCGACGGATAATGAACAGCTGAATCTGCAGGTCGGCAGGGATGCAGAAAAGATGGATAAGCTGTGTAATGTTGTGGACCGCCCGGATGCCTGCAACTTTATTCTTCCCGCGCTTGTGAAACGGGGAGATCTTGTAATAGCGGTATCGACTTCAGGCAAAAGCCCTGCTTATGCAAAAAAGATCAGAAAAGATCTCGAAAAACAATACGGTGTTGAACACGTTGATTTTTTGAAATTAATGGGAGCAATCAGAAAAAAACTTCTAAACAATAGCCATGAGCCTGAAGCGCATAAGCCTCTTTTTGAAAAGCTTATAAATAAGGACATTGTACAATTGATAAAGAACAATAATGCGGATAAAATTGATTCTGTTCTTTTTGAAGTGCTTGGCGAAGGATACGGCTATATGGATTTAATGGGGCAGGAAGAGTAATAAAAACCGGATGAACATATAAAACGGTGTGACAGATGGATAACCTGATTACTGTAATTAGTTTGTTGTACGTCCTGAGCTCGGTCGGATACATTTTGTTTCTTTTCTTCCAGAAAGAGTATCTTCACAGGCTGGGCCAGGTTTTTCTGGCAACAGGCTTTTTGTGCAATTCGATTATTATAGGCTATTATTATGCAAAAACAGGGCAGATACCTGTCAGGAATCTGCACGAAACACTTCTCGTTGCAGGCTGGGCTGTTGCCGGGGTTTTTTTTGCTTTTCAATACAAGTTTAAGGTAAAAGTTCTCGGCGGATATGCCGCTCTTCTTGCCGCTTTATGCATTGTGGCATCTTTTCTTGTACCCGGCAAAATTGTTGAAAACCAGACCATTTTCAACAGTGTTTGGCTTATAGCGCATGTGGTTTCAATTTTTGTGGGCCATGCAGCTTTTGCCCTGGCTTGCGGAGTCGGGCTTCTTTATATTGCTCAGGAAAATGCTATTAAGAGAAAAAAGCATGGGTTTTTTTATAAACGCCTTCCTTCACTCGATCTTCTTGACAGCACCGGTTATGCCTGTATCGCAACCGGTTTTACCCCTGCTTACTATAGGGCTTATAACAGGTTTTATTTATGCAAAGTCGGTCTGGGGAAGATTCTGGGGCTGGGATCCGAAGGAGGTCTGGTCCGGCATTACATGGCTGTTGTATGCTGCGATTCTTCACGGACGTCTTACTGTCGGCTGGAGAGGTAAAAAAGCTGCCACGATGGCCATAATCGGGTTTGCCGTTGTTTTGTTTACTTTTTTTGGCGTGAATTTTCTTTTAAAAGGGCATCATGGAATATTTACACGATGACGTTTTGTCATCAGTTTTAATAAGTCCTCAGTATGTTTGATATATATGGTTGAAATAATACTTCTTGGATTAAATCATAAAACCGCTCCGGTTGAAATAAGAGAGCTCCTTGCTTTTTCAAAAGAAGAAGCGGCAACAATGCTTGATGCTATTAAAGAATCGGCTTCCGTGAATGAAGTCGTTTTATTTTCGACATGCAACCGTGTTGAAATTCTGATGGCGGCGGGTGATAAAGCAGCTGCGGTTGAAACAACCAAAAGGCATCTTTCAGAATTTAAAAACATGCCTCTTTCTCAGTTCCAGGATTCAATTTATGTTCACGAAGGCGATGAGGCTGTCCGACATATATTCAGGGTCGCATCGAGTCTTGATTCAATGATGGTCGGGGAGCCTCAGATTCTTGGGCAGATAAAAGAAGCATATTTCAATGCAACAAAAAGAAAAACCTCAGGGGTTATATTAAACCGGCTTCTTCACAGGACTTTTTTTACGGCAAAAAGAATAAGAACAGAAACCGGAATAGGAGATCATGCCGTTTCAATCAGCTATGCTGCAATTGAGCTTGCCAGAAAAATATTCGGGCCGCTTGAGGGAAAAAAAGTGCTGCTGATAGGCGCGGGGGAAATGGCCGAACTTGCTGTTGAACATCTGCTCAAAAACAGGGTTAAAGAGATCTTTGTTGCAAACAGGACATTTAAAAACGGCGTTGAACTTGCCAGGAGATTCGGCGGAAGCGCCATAAGGTTTGAAGAGATTCCGGTTATATTCTGCAAGTTGATATTATAATCAGTTCAACAGGTTCGCCGGACATAATAGTTACAAAAGAGCAGGTAAAACATATTATGCCCGGGAGGAGGAATCGCCCGCTTTTCTTTATTGATATTGCAGTACCGAGGGATATTGATCCCGCAATAAACAAACTGAACAACGCTTATGTCTACGACATTGATGATTTAAACGGAGTTATTGATGAAAATCTTGAGGATAGAAACAAAGAGGCTATAAAAGGTGAAAGAATTATTGATGAAGCCGTTATAAGCTTCAGGCATTGGTATGACAGCCTTGATGTTGTTCCCACAATCATCGAATTAAGGAAAAAAATAGACTCGATAGTAACAGCAGAGCTTCTGAAGAAAATACAATCCATTAATCTTACGGAAAGCGACCGGGAAGCCTTTGACAGGATGAAAAATGCTCTGATAAACAAGATAATGCATCATCCTACCCTTTTGCTGAAACGGGACGGGTGCCATGGAAGCAATTCCGTTTATATTGATATTATCCGCAAGCTTTTCAATCTTGACGAGTGACGGCTTCGTAAAAAGTCATTCTGCTGTGTTGCGCTTCATCTTTCGTCATTGCAGCGTACTAACAAGTACGCTTCATTCCTTAAGATTCGCGCGCCTTGCATAATGCGCTTTTTACTTTGCCGTCTGAATTATGCCTTCCAACGAGTTCAAGATTGATGATCTCGAAAAAAATTTAATGATGGAGAACCGATTTGAAAAAAACAGCATTTCTATTTCCCGGACAGGGATCACAAAGTGTGGGGATGGGGTTTGATTTTTACCAGGAGTTTGTTTTTGTTAAAGAGCTCTTTGAAATGGCTTCAGAAATATGCAAAAAAAACATATCTGAACTTTGTTTCAAAGGGCCCATGGAGGAGCTGACAAAGACTATTAACCTGCAGCCTTCAATAACGGCGGTAAATATAGCATGTCTTATAGCGGTTGAAAAAGAGGGAATAATTCCGGCTTTTTTGACAGGACACAGCCTTGGGGAATACAGCGCCCTGTGTGCTGCAGGTGTGATTTCCCGGGAGGACACTTTCAGGCTTGTCTATAAACGCGGGGAACTCATGCACCGGGAGTCGGTTAAGCATAAAGGAGCAATGCATGCGATAATCGGGCTTCCTGTCGAAGAAATTGAGTTGATAATAACCGAAGTAAAAAATGAGGGTATTGTATCGGTAGCAAATCACAACACAAAGACCCAGATTGTCATCACCGGTGAACCGGAAGCGGTTAACAGGGTTTCAACCCTTGCTTCCGCGAAAGGGGCAAAGTCGGTTCCCTTAAATGTAAGCGGGGCTTGGCACAGCAAACTGATTAAGGGGGCGGAAGATGATTTTGAGAAATATCTTGAGAACATCGCTTTCAGCAAACCTGCAATCCCTGTTATTCATAATGTTACCGCTGGTATTTCCAGCGATCCTTCTGAGACCAGAGTCCTGATGGGAAAGCAGTTGAGCAGTCCTGTAAAATGGTTTGATTCAATAAAAAGACTTATGGATGAAGAGGTAGAAATATTTGCAGAAATTGGCCCTGGGAGAGTACTTGCCGGGCTATTGAATAAAATACTGCCGAAGGATTACAACCATAAAACTTATAGTGTCAATTCAATAAAAAGTTTTGAGAATTTTATAAAAGAAGTCAAATAGTTTATACTAAGCCGTTGTTCAAAAAATAACGGGTAACATTGAGCCGAAACAGCGAGCGCATTTCCCGCAACTTGCTGCGGGAAGCTTCAAATGTTGTGACCGGCATAAGGAACCGTGCAAGAAATGGTCAGAAATGTAATAGTTATTTCGTAACGGCTTCTAACCCAGATATACGGGACTTTTTTCAGCACCCCCTTGAGGGGTAGAAAACGCAGAAAATAATTTCTAACTTACTAACAGATATCCTGCTGGGGTTCCTCACTGTCTTCAGGTTCAGCCCATAATATATGCCGTTTGTTGACAAAAAGGATTTTACCGACCCCATCCCGGTAAGAGACGTCAACCATTACAATAAAAGTGGCTTCGGATTTTGTAAAAAGATCTGAAACCCTCTGATTCGAGGAAACGTTTATCTTTCCCTGAATCGTTGATCCGTCCGAAGTTTTGATCGTGATTTTCTTATAACCCGTTTTAGCGCTTATATCCTCTTGACTTTGTTCCAATTATTCACCTCTGCGATTTATAATTATAATTGAAGCTCCCGCCCCAAGACTTTGGCGCGCTCAGGCGGGCCAAAACGGGGAGTCTTGAAAAAAATTAAATTATTCGCATATGCTCCTGTCCTGTATGTGCTGACCTATATTACATAATTTATTGCGTTACAATAAATAAAATGCGCTGTAAAGATTGAAGTTGCCCGCTGCTTGCAGCGGGCAACTTCACCCGTAGGGAATAGCGTCTATTTTTAATTTGCTCGCTGTTTCGGTTCAAAGACAGTTATTGTATAAAAAACATCTTTACTTAATCGGTTCTTTATGATACCTGAAACGGCTCAAAATAGAAATCTCTTAAAAAAAAGGGAATAGCTATGAAGAAAAAAGATGTTGAGTCTTTCAGAGAGTTTTTGACAAAACGCTTGGAAGAGCTTTTGAGTCAGGCAGATGATACCGTTTCCGGTATGACTGATCCCAAAGAAAATTTTCCGGATCCTACAGACCGTGCCGCTCTTGAGGCAGACCGTAATTTTATGCTCAGGATCAGGGACAGAGAGAGCAAGCTTATTCGTAAAATAAAATCAGCCCTTGAGCGCATAGAAAACGGCACTTTTGGCGTATGTGAAACCTGCGGCGGAGAGATTTCAGTTAAGCGTCTGAAGGCAAGACCGGTAACTTCTCAGTGCATAGAATGCAAATCCAAAGAGGAGGCCTTGGAAAAAGCTCTTGGTTTATAGTAAT
>JAZDIO010000053.1:0-7341 GCA_043804965.1 Candidatus Firestoneibacteriota bacterium
ACCCCGAATTTTTTCTCAGATATTTATAATTTTCACGCCGTTAAAATCTTCTTTTAATCTCTTTGAAGTGTCCTCAAGATTTCCGGCAAGAAAAGAAAGCCTGGCCTTGTTCGGTTTAGCTTTTCTTACTTCCTGCGCCAGCATACGAAGTTTTATATCCAGCCTGGAAAGCATCTGCTGCTGGTTTTTGACCATAAAGCTTATATTTCTGCTAACTTCCTCTATTTTAGCTGCAAGAGATTGAAGTTCATCCCCCTTTCTAAGCTTAACATTTACAGAAAAATCCCCGTTTCCGATAGAATCCAGGATTTTTTTAAGCCTATACTCAGGACCTGATATTTTATGCGTCACTAATATGCTGATAATTGTAACCCCGATCACTAAAACCGGGATAAAAAGAAGAAGAAACTGATTTGCCTGAGAAAATACCTCATGCGCAAACAGCTGCCGTCCGGAAATATTCGGCAGGCTTTTATTAAAAACATCCATAAGTGTGAGATAAACACCTGCCCCGACAAAAAAGCTTGTCAGAAAGACAGTAGAAAGCATTATCCCGATGTATTTAAGCTGGGAACTTGGCAGGATAATAAATTTTCTCCTATGAATCTTTTGACCGTCTTTTTTTTCTTTCATACAGGAAACCTCCGCCTTGAACGCTGATTTCGCTAACTATCCTTTCATGAAGAGATAATAACTCATTTCAACATTCTTTTCAAGCCCGCAGAAAGGCAGTATTATTCATCACTTTAGTTCCGGTTGAACTTTCATGACGACTTCATCAAGCGCTTTCTCCTGTTTCAGGGGCAGGAACCTGCGGTGAGACCTCGGCCTATAGGCAGACGTATCGTAAATATTGTCCCTTTGCCCCTACCGCTGCTTTCTACTGATATTTTGCCATTATGTCTTTTTACTATTTCATAACAGATACTCAAACCCAATCCGGTTCCTTTTCCAACTTCTTTTGTGGTAAAAAAAGGCTCAAATAATCGCTTCTTGTCTTCCTCGGAAATTCCCCGGCCCGTATCAGAAATAGTGATTTTTATGAACTCATCATCCAGCATGGTATTTATTTTTATCATTCCGCCCTCCGTCATCGCATCCATAGCATTATTGCAAAGATTAATGATTACCTGTTGAATCTGATTCACATTGACCATTATATCAGGAAGGCCTTCTCCATAGTCCGCGACAATATCAATATTCTTTATTTTTGTCTGTACTTCAATAAGCGCCAGCGAATCTTTAATTGCTTTATTTACCCCCGCCAATTGTTTCATCATTTTTGACGTTCTTGAAAAAGTCAACAAGCTTTCTATCAATATTTTACATCTTTTCGCCTCCCTTTCGATAGCCAGCATCGGCTTCAATATCTTATCCTCAGGCTTTAATTCCCGTAAAACTACCTGGGTATAACCCAGGATAACCGTCATCGGATTATTTATTTCATGCGCCACCCCTCCAGCCAACTGTCCGACAGCAACCATTTTCTCCGACTGTGTTAAGTGAGAAATCATTTTTTCTTTTTCCTTCTCCGCTTCTTTTTGCTTAGTAATATCTCTGGCAATACAAATAATACCGGCCAGGTTTTTAAAGTCATCTCTTAATATGGAAACTGAAAAAGCCACCGGAATGTTTGTTTTATTTTTCGATACTAATGTTAATTCATAATTCGTTATAATCTCTCCTTCAATAGCACGTTTAAATATATCAGAATCTCCTTCTTGCCCAATAAATAACATTTTAACCGATTTTCCGAGCAGTTGCTCACTTTCATATTCCAAAAGCTTCAATAAAGAATTGTTAACTGAAACTATATTATATTCCGGACTTAGCAGGATCAAACAGTCGTTCATTGTTGATAAAATATTGGACGACGCCGTAACCGGATTAATGGTCAGAAAGCTGAATTTAATAATGGCAAAACCCGCGCCAATTACCCAGATAATAGAGATAATCGGAGCTATTGCCGGAACGAAAACGCCCATAATTGGAAGAACTGCATCTGTAATTGATCCCGTAACAATACAAAACAAACTGGTAGTAAATATTATCCTTGCTTGAATCTTCTTATAGGGCTGCTCCGTTTTTTTCTGAAATATATACAGCAAAATCAATCCTGCCGAAAAAAAAGAACTATAGCTGAAAAGCCACAAGAAAGTCCAAATAGATTTTCTCCATACAGTCTGCCAGCCAAAGACATCTCTGACGTAGTATACCAAAGACTGATTGAGAGCTTGCTGATAAATAAGAAGAGCGGGTACCGCAAAAATTACGATATAAAACAACTTGCTTTTTAGAATCTTTTTATTATCGACAAAAACAACGCTTAGCCAGAGAAAAAAACTGGAAAAACTTATCCACCCGAAACAACAAAAATAGTTAACAAAGTTAATAACATACTCGGGAGTATACAAATTTCCTTTAAAAATTGCCAAAAAACTCCAAAAAACAAAACATATAGTATATCCGGCGTACACCCTGTTAATCAAAGCTTTGTGGTCTTTTAAAAGTATATATATAGTTAGAAATGTATAAAAACAAAAACTGAGAATATTTAAAAACATTAATATTGTCATTTTGTGTTTACCTCTGCTTCATTGTTTAAGTAAGCATTTTTATGAAAACATATTTTTTATCAGAAAGGCCTGCTGACTCCGGAAAATAATCTATCCACTCTTATCCCCGAGGTAAGCTTCGGCAAAAGAATCCAACATAGCCAACATGGCAAGCAACCAGGATATTTATTGTAGTAGTCTTGCCCGCCCCGTTAGGTCCGATAAGTCCGTAGATTTCATTAGGAGGAACAGTAAAACTTATATCATCCACAGCTCTTATGTTTCCATACATTTTACAGAGGTTATTAACTTTAATCATAATAAAATATACCGCAAAGAACAGAATTATGCAAGAACAAATTACAATCGAGTCTCCTGCTGCAACTTCAATGTTATGCCTATAATGGTATGTTTTATACTCGGAATTTAACGAAACAAAATGTCTTAATTGACTTTTCAAACAAAATAATATATCATTTGTTAAATGAAGAAAACAAGCGCTTTTTCAGGATATTCAGCTGTACTTTCCTTTATAATTCCTCTTGCCGTCTATCTTTTAACGGCCTGCCCGACGGTTTATGTAGGTGATTCCGGAGAGATGATAACAGCTGCTTACTATCTCGGGATACCGCACCCTCCGGGGTATCCGCTCTACACTATGTTTGGAAAGATTATGAGCTCTCTTCCTTTGTTCACAATCGCATATAGAGTTAATCTAACCGCCTCTTTTTTTGGAGCGCTGTCAGTACTTTTTTCTTATCTGCTCTTCAGAAAGATTTCCGGTATATTCTTCAAAGAGGCGCGCGAAAAATCAGAGTTTATCACGGATCTCGCAGCGCTCTTTTCCTCCCTGGCTGTTGCTTTCTCCTTCACTTTCTGGAATCAATCGCTTATGACCAAAGGCGGTCTTTATACGCTGAATTTACTAATAATAATCCTCGCGCTCCATATACTCCTCAAAATCAGCGTTGATCCGCGGCAGTTGAAGATAAAAAACTTCGTTTTGCTGGGGATAATCTGCGGATTGGGGCTTGCTAACCATAACACAATGCTGCCGTTAACCCTGCTTTTCACAATCTACGCAACAGGCATTGTTTTTATACAAAATAAAAAGAAGGCCTTTGCCTGTTTACTGTCGGTACTATTCACCGCCGTTTTCTCCGCATCCTTATTATATCTTTACCTTATAATAAGAGCCCAGGCAGTACCGGTAATAAACTGGGGCAACCCTGAAAACCTGCAAAACCTGATAAGACATATTTCAAGGCAGCAATATCTGATAGTCGATCCCGGGAAAAGGACTATATCTCATTTTTTCGTAGAACTCTACGGTTACAGCCTGGCCGTACTCCGCCAGAATAATTTTCTTTTTATATTATTTCCCCTGGGAATATACTCCCTCTGGAAACAATCAAAAAAATACCTTTTATTAACCGGTATATTATTCCTCTTTACCAGCGCAGGTTTTGCAGTATTTACCAATTTTTATTTAAACAGCCATGACCTTTACATTGTCGACCCTTTTTTAATCCCCTCGTTCTTTATGCTTTCACTTTTTTCCGTTATCGGGCTGTTTTTTATAATAAATAAACTTAGGCCGGATAAATTTCAGGTTTACACGCTTGTTTCGATAATCGCTGTCTTTTCCGTTCTTTTAATCCCTTTTAACTATTACAAGTCGGATAAAAGTAAAAACTGGCTGGCTTTTAAATACGGAGCAAACCTTTTTAAAACAATAAAAAAGAACGGCACCCTGTTTGCCGCGGGAGATAATGCGACATTTATAACCTGTTACCTGTCAAGAGTCGAGAAAATCCGCCCCGACCTAACGATTTACGATGACACGGGCAACGTTTTTGATAATATTTACGGCAAAGATTTTCATCGTCTCGAGTTCGGAAATTACCACAGGCGGCTCAACGAGACCCAGTGGAAACTGATAAACGAAGCAGAAACGCCGGTCTACTGCGTAACCGGCAGCAACTTGAATAATGCCCCGGGTTTTAAAATGAAACCGGACGGCGTACTTTTCAGAATAGTGAAGGATGCCGGTGAAAAAACAGATACTTTTGACTTTTCCGGATATGATACAACTTCCTGCGAGGACAATACTTTTTACAAGGATTTTTTAAACCGCGAGCTTGTTTCTCTTTTTTATTTTTCCATGGCTGAAGCCGCTTTTGATGCAGGGAATAAGAAAAACGCCGAACACTATTATTTAAAATCAGAGGAATTCGGCGGCGACATGGCAACCACTCAAAATAATCTGGCAATATCGTATATAAGAAAAGAACTCTACCAGAAAGCTATTCTTCACAGTAAAAAAGCGCTGGATATTGACCCCAGATTTGCAGATGCCTACAATAATCTCGGGATCTCGTATTATAAACTCGGCAACTTTGAAGAAGCCGTAAAATATTACGTGAAAGCCATAGAAACCGGGCCAAGAGACACCTATTTATACAACCTCGGACAATTATACCGGGATGCAAAGATGCCTGACGGAGCAATAGACGCTTATCAGCGCGCGCTCCTTATAAACCCCTACATACCAAAAGGAAATTATATCGTCGGTAACGCATATTTTGATAAAGGAGAGTTTGATAAAGCTATCGAGTTTTTTCTGAAAGGTCTGGTTATCGAGCCGGATTCCTTTGAAATTTATACGAATCTCGGAGTTGCCTATGACAGAAAAAACATGTTAAACGAAGCCGGGGAAGCTTTTAAAAAAGCGATTCGGCTGAACCCGAAACTTGCCGAAGCCAGGTACGGCCTGGGAAGCATACTTCAGAAACAAAAAGACTACGGAGGGGCAATTAAAAGCTACAGCGAAGCAGTGGGGATAAACCAGAACTTCGCAGAAGGCTGGAATGCTCTGGGACTGCTGTTAAATGCAACCGGAAATTATAAGGAAGCAATAAATTGTTTTAAGAATCTCGCAATACTCCGGCCAAAAGACGTGGAAACCTGGAACAATCTGGGGATTTCCTACGGAAGTATCAACCAATTTAACGAAGCAATTAAAGCCTGGGAAAAAGCGCTCTCTTTGGACCCGAATTATACCAACTCCAAGCTTAATATCCAGAAAGTGAAAGGGATGAAATAACCGCAAGCACAAATCATATTCTAACTTCAACCTGTTGAACACCTACAAATTCTGACACAGTCATATTTGACCTGTCATGCTTTTTTACTTCCAGACATAAATGTATAGCCTCTTGTATTCTTTTTCAAAAGTTCTTGCATAGTTTTTGCCTGAGAATGACATCCCTGAAGATCAGGAACTTTTGCAATAAACATATTATCCTCGTCTTTTTCTATCAAAACAGATAACTTATACATTTTCATATCACACCTCCAAAATTACTCTCTTCAATTACTATACCATAATTTTAAGATTTTTTCCATTTTTCAGGGGTATATTTTTTTCAAATAACATTCAACCCTGAAATGGGACCCGAGGGGTGTAAAACAAAGATTTCGCCTCGCCCAAATACCAATTCTGCTCAAGCTCTTGCTTTTCCTGCTTTACCCACTTTCTTCACTTTTCCCACTGTACTTGCTTTTTCTGCTTTCCCTGCTTCTTTTGCTTCATCTTATTACCGCCATTTTTTTAACCAATGCTAATCCGGGACCTTCGGCTTTTACGATATATATTCCCGAAGAAAGAGAGTTTCCGTCCTCATTCTTGCAATCGTAATTATAGCTGTCAAGCTGGGTGGGGCCGGTTGCCGAAGCTGACACGGTTTTCACCAGATCGCCTTTTAAATTGTATATCTTAAATGTTACCGTTCCTGCTTCCGTTGTTTTATATACAAAATTTGCCACTTCACTGTTATTTGTATTAATATACCCGTCCTTACCCCCGATGATTTTAAAATAACCGGTTCCACTCGGGATTGTCGTGGTGGCCTGCGGGCCATACTTCCTGGTCCAGATATTCCAATCCTGACCGGCTACACTTTCAAATCCTGTCACATATACATTTCCGCTGCTATCTACCGCTATTCCATTTCCAACATCATCACCATTCACAGCTCCATTATATGTCTTTGTCCAGACCTCGTTTCCACTGCTATCATACTTTCTGGTCCAGATATTCCAACTTGTCCAGACACTCCCAACATGATAGGCTACATTTTCAAATCCTGTCACATATACATTTCCGCTGCTGTCTACAGCTACTCCTGTGCCATAATAATCATCACCATTCACAGCTCCATTATATGTCTTTGTCCAGACTTCAGTTCCATTGCTGTCATACTTCCTGGTCCAGATATTATAACCCTGCCCGGTTACGGTCTCAGACCCTATTACATATACATTCCCGCTGCTGTCTACCGCTATTCCATATCCAATATAATCATTCGCAGCTCCATTATATGTCTTTGTCCAGACTTCAGTTCCATTGCTGTCATACTTCCTGGTCCAGATATTATAACCCTGCCCGGTTACCCATTCATATCCTGTTACATATACATTCCCTGACGAATCTACCGCTATCCCTTGCCCATAATCAGCACCATTAGCAGTTCCATTATATGTCTCTGTCCAGACTACAGTTCCATTGCTGTCATACTTCCTGGTCCAGATATTATAACCCTGCCCGGTTACAGACTCAATTCCTGTCACATATACATTTCCGCTGCTGTCTACCGCTATTCCATATCCAATATAATCATTCGCAGCTCCATTATATGTCTTTGTCCAGACTTCAGTTCCATTGCTGTCATACTTCCTGGTTCAGATATTATAACCTTCGGTTACAGATTCATACCCGGTTACA
>JAZDIO010000054.1:0-13066 GCA_043804965.1 Candidatus Firestoneibacteriota bacterium
TTTTTGAAACTCAAAATTATCCTGTAAACCCTTGCTAAGATCCCACTCTCCTTTTTTAACACTTACCATTTTTCCATTCTGACACGTAAAACTCCCGCTGGAAAGGAAATAAGGGGGGTCTGCAAAGATCATATCTATAGAATTTTCTTTAATTTTTCGCAATAAATTAAGACAGTTTTCATTATAAAGAACAAATCCTGGTTTTAAATAGTACGGTTTCGCAAGGACGTTTCTATCTATTTCTACTTGTAGTTTATAAGATGGAATCCCTTCGTTAGCTAAAATTCGAGAAGATTTTATTTTATTACTTTTTTTATAAGGTTTAATTTTTTTCACAATCGTATTATACTATCCTTCTTTAATAAAGATCAACAACCATTATCACCCAATTCACCCAAAATGGTTAGAATCTACAGATAGACAAAGGGTTTACGATTCAGCTGGTTTACTTTTCCCAATAAGGCAGGTTTTGCCGGTATATTTTCATGTAGTGGCTGCGGTATTCGTTATTATAGAAAGTTTTCAGCTTTTTTTCGTTTTCAACATACTCTTTTTTATTATTATTTACATACTTTACCGGATTTTTTATTATTCCCGCGCCTATTCCTGCCTGTAAGGCCGCGCCAAAACACACAGATTCAGGAACTTTAGGCACCGTTAAGGTTTTTCCTAAAATATCCGCCTTCCTCTTGAGCCAGAGTTTATTTTTTGCTCCGCCGCCTATCACGACTATTTCTTTCGTTTTAAAGCCGATTGTTTTCTCGGCAGTTTCAAGCAAGAACCTATACTCATAAGCCAGGCCTTCATAAACCGCATTTACAAGGTCTCCTTTTGTCGTATCCGGATTAAGCCCTAAAACTATTCCCCTCGCATCACGCAATCCGTACGGAGCGCCTATGCCCAGCCAATGCGGAAATACGTAAAGCCCGTTTGACCCCGGTTTGGATTTGTCCGCATCTTTAATCATTGTTTCATATATTTTGCTCTTCTTTTCGCCTGTCTTATAATACTCGCGGGCAAACCATTCAATAGTTCCGCCGGAGTAATACAAACCTGACATCGCGTAGAACATATTGCCATATGTATAACATCCGAAAGAAAATCCCGAGTTATAATACTTCTTCAAATTATCAATATTTTTAAGCGGAATACATATGCATTCCGCAGTACCCATCGAATCTAATGCTTTTCCTTCTGAAAAAAGCCCCACTCCCAGACTACCGCAAACGTGATCATGCCCGCCAAGGACAACCTTTGTATTTATTGAAAGACCGCATTCCTTTGACGCCTTCTCTGTGATTTTACCCGCAACAGTCCCGGAAGGGAACGCTTTAGGCAGAAAGCTTCCTTTTATACCGGCAAGATCCAGCATCTTTTTTGACCATTTTTTATTTCTAATGTTAAACAATGCCGTCCTTGAAGCAATTGAATAGTCTGTCGCCCATTCTCCCGACATTCTTTTAATCAAGTAGTCGGGAACGCAAACCCACTTTGCCGCCCTTTTGAAAGCGGTTTTCTCGTACTCTTTAAACCACATTATTTTGCATATGGAGAATATGTAGGTAAGATTTATCCCGGTAATGCCGAATATTTCCTTCTTCGGAAACCTTCTTAATATCTTTTCCGCCTGCGGCATAGTTCGCTGGTCAAACCAGGGAATAATATGCGTTAAAGGCAGGCCCTCTTCATCCGCCAGACACCCCGCCTCAGCCATTGAAGCAAAAGAAACTGCCTTTATTAAATCAGGAGTCCTTACTTTTTTAACAACCTGCCGGATCAGCGCGCAAAATATCTTCCACATTTGTTCGGCATCGTAGTAGTTATTCCCGCATTTGTCTTTTTTTACAAAAGCGGGATGACTGACGGAAATAATCAGCTTCCCCTTCAGATCATAAAGGTTAGCTTTCCAATTTGTAGTTCCGACGTCAAGACCCAGCAAATACATTTACACCTCCTGCTATATGGCTTCTAATTTATTCCAACCCATATGGATAAACTGCGCCAGGGCTCTTTGAGTCAAACCATAAGCCATAAATTCTTCCGGTTTAAGCCCGCCTATTTCATAGGCTTTTTTAAATTCCGGTATTCTTATTAACCTGTCTATAGCTCCCGGATCCGGCCTGTTATTTATTCTTTCTTCACACGGAGGCGTGTTTTCTTCAAGCATTATAAATATTTTAGGCGGAACAGACAATATAATATTCGCTCCGGCAAATTCGGTGACATGATGAGTGCCGCGCATCGCCGCCGGCATAAGCACCGGTTTCACTTTCTCCTTTTCGTATATTTCATAAGCTCTTTTCAAACAGGCAATTCCGGCCTGTTTAAGGTAATCCCCTTCCCCCATCCCGGAATCTTTTGCTATATCATTAATATAATCATCCAGACGGCCAATCATCATAGCGGTAAAGCATTTTCCGGGAACTTTTCTGTTTGCCTCAGCTTTTTTTACTCCCTTTTTAAAGCTTTCCAATACACAGACCGCCTGGGAAACGGTAAAATTCAATGTAGATGTAACCGTAATTCCCCCTGCAACGCATTCTTCAATAACTTCCATTCCCGCCCTGGTCCCGGGAATTTTTACCGCAATATTTTTCGCAAAACAGCTGAACCTTTTGGCCATTTCTATCATCGATCTTGAATCAAAACATCTTGCCGGATTAATCTGCGCGCACACATAACCCCGTTCGCCGCCGGATTTAACATATTCGGATTTAATAGTGTCCGCGATTTCCTTTACCACACTTTCGGTAAGTTTAACGGCTTTTTCTTCTGATTTTAACCCGTTTACTGTTCCGGCCCATTTTGCAGGATGTAAACTGGCAGCCTGCGCCACTAAAACAGGATTTGTCGTAACTCCGCATATATTATATTTTAACCCTTCTTTTATATCCTTTAATACAGCCGAATCTATCCAATATTTCGTTTTTGTTTCTTTATTTAACCATTCAAGATAATTTTGAGCTGCGCTCATAAGACCCCCGATCTTTGTCTTTTCCAGCTTTTGAGCGTGTATTAAATTCCTTCCTTCTTTCCGCGCAGCAGGCATTATATTTTTTTGCTCCAAATATATTCAGGTAATTCTTAATTAAATTTACAACTGCCGGAATCCATACTTCATACCGCCTGTGACTTTCTGTCAGCATTGATAGAGCAGGCCTGGCAGACAGTATCTCGCAGGAATGCTTAACAATTTCATTAGCGACCGCTTGGCCTCCTGTCTTTTCAAGTTTTGTCCATATATTTACTTTTACAATACCGTCATCCGCAAAACTTACCAGTTCACTATCCTTCAAACTCGAAGTTCCATGTATAACCAATATCTTTCCTACTTTCCCGCTTATTTGTCGCGCCCGTTCGCAATTGTATTTTTTATCGGCCAGAGTTGCCCGGTGCTCCGTTCCTAAGTTACAGACAATCAAATCCACGCCTGTCTTCTCTACGTACCTTCCCGCTTCTTCCGGTTCAGTCAATTTATCTTTAATTTTGTCTTTTCCGGACTCAATAATTTCGTCCACTACTCCTTCAATCACAAACACTTTCTTATATTTCCGAACAAAATCAGCAGTCCGCTTCATATTTTCTTCTATAGGCAGATAAGAACAGTCATACATTACGCTGGAAAAAAAACCCTGGCCTTTCCTGATTATCTCTTTATCTTTAACCGGATGGGAATGATCCAAATGAACCATTACTTTTAATTTTTCATAAGGGCCGCCCGCTCTGGTTAACCTTACAATATCACTTCTGATTGCTAAAAAACCTTCATCTATATTATTTAAACCCGTATAAAGCTTTAATTGCTGCCTTTCATGATAGTTTGCCGTAAAAGCTATAATAACCGGCAACCCTTTAACTTTATGCTCCTCGCTGAATTCTTTGGCCGCCTGTAAAATTGCTTCAAGCGTTTGAATATTCTCCGCGCAAAAATTTGGCAGACAAACCCCGCGCCTGGCAGCAGTCTGATATATCCATCTTGCTTCTTCCGGATTAGTTACTAAACTCATATTCACGCACCTCCTGTTACTTCAATTGACTGGCCTGTCATATAATCTGAATCACCGGCAGATAAAAACAGCGCTACATTTGCTATTTCTTCGAGCTTAGGAAACCTGCCAAGCGGAATCTTACTGATTAAATAATCCTTGGCTTTTTCGGAAGATAACCCGTACTTTTTTCCATACTGAGCCAGTTGTTTATCCCATAACGGCGTAAAAACCACACCCGGACATAAGGCATTTATGTTAATTCCCTCTGAAGCAAACTCCAAAGCCATACTTTGTGTTAAACCAATAACACCGAACTTTGAAGCGCAATACGCCGAATACCAGATACTCCCTTTTTTCCCGGATTGAGAACTCACATTAACAATCTTACCTTGTTTTTGTTTAAGCATATACGGAATAACGGCCTGAGAACAAAGGAATGTTCCTTTTAAATTAATATTTAATACGTTATCCCAAACCTCTTCTTGGGTTTCTAAGAACGGAGCTATAACGGATATCCCCGCATTATTAATCAGGACGTCTATTCTTTCAAATCTGCGAATAAACTCCTTAACCATTCCGTTTACTTCCGTTTTTTTACTTACATCAGCCTTAACAGCAAATGATTTCAAACCCGGGGCAACTATCTGTTGCGCGACTTCTTCCGCTTTTTCAATATTAATATCCGCTATACAGACATTTGCTCCTTCCGCGGCAAAATTTAACGCTATTGCTCTGCCGATCCCGGAAGCCGCACCGGTAATCAAAACCGTCTTGTCTTTTAACCTCATAATCCCTCATGATTTTTCTTCAGGGTAAGAGCCTTTTTGTAACACCCCTGCCCCAGGCCTGATACTGCTGAAAACATTCCGCGTATTTAACACCGCACTGAAAACCTCTAAAACAGGCAACTGACTCTATACCTTCTAATATATCCGTATTATTATGCTCTTTCAGCCAGATCAACTGACTCTGATGTTGTTTTAGCATCTCTTTTTTTGTAGCAAATGTATCCGAAATATCCACGTATTCAGTAGGCAAAAAATTCACGCCAAATACCGTATCCATAAAGAAAATGGGTGCTACTTTATCCTGAGCAGCGCGCCCTGTTTTAAATAAGGGAACTGCAGCAAAAAAGCTCGCATCACAGACTAATTGAGCAGTGGCCGTATGATCCGACATATAATCCTGAGGTGAATGTGTTAGTATTATATCCGGTTTTGCCGAGCGAACCAAATCCATGATCTTTATTCTTGTCTCCAGATCCGGAAATAATTGTCCGTCTGGAATCCCGAGAGAGATTGACTCAGCCCCGATTATTTTTCCGGAGTTTTCAGACTCTTTCTTTCTCATTACTGCCAAGGCTGCCGAATCCATTGAATAATGGCCTTTATCGCCATTCAACAGATGAGCCATTATTACCTTAGCACCTGCTAGGCTGTATTTTGCTAATGTTCCTCCGCAATTTATCTCAATATCATCAGGATGCGCGCCTACCGCCAGAATTGTCAGATTTCGCATAGTATCCTCCTTAGATTGTTTTCGTCGTTACTATACCCGCTTCCGCCGGTGTTGCCCAGACAGTAAGATTTTGCCGCTCAAAACTGCCATCCTTTTTTCTTCTCAGCTTTAACAGACTGCCCGGAAATCTCATTGTATGTTTTCTGAATAAAACCTCTCTTAAAGCTGTCCGCTGAAATTTCCCGGCAAAAAATATCACTTCGGTCCGTTTTGCCGACAGAATATCATAAGGCCCTATTGTCACAGCAAACGGAGGAATGGAAGACCGGTCCCCGCAACTTGCCACTAAAGCATCCATGTCAACGGTGGATGTATTTACCATAACGAGACGGGTCCTATCGTTAAGAAATTCCTCTTCTGAAACTTCTACATGCCTGAAATTCGGATCTTCATTAAATGCGAAATGCCCTTCCGGTCCGACACCGGCCAAACACAAATCTACGCCATTTTTCGCATGTTCATCAAAGGCCCTGTCTATCTTATCCATATTATCATGCCGCGGGAAAAGCATCTGATTGTAAGGCATGCGCAATTCAGAAGGGATTAAGTTGAAGAAAAGCCTCCTCATCTCTCCCTTGAAAGATAACGGATGTGATTCCGCAATCGCCCTGCCTGTTCTATCAATAAATTCGTCCATATTTATCGTCCAGAGATTTTTACAACTGAGGCCTCTCTTTTTCACTTTCTCGGCAAATACCGGGTATTGACCAACAGGCCCTACCGGTAAAATCATGACTACTTTCTTATTTTTCTTTTTCAAAATTGTTTCAATCATGATTTCAGCAATGGATTCATAAATAGCGGCTGTATCAGGCAGAATATTTACAGGTATGCCGGAACGCTTATGCAATTGTCCGGCGGGCAACGACTGAACAGCTTGTTTTGTCATCGGTTTACCATACTTATCAATATACTTTGTCTCCATTTTATCAGACCTCCTGCCTTATGAATTGAAATGCTCCCGTCTTAGCACAAGTAATATCCGTCCAAGCCGGTTAAGCCCGGAAATTGTTATTCCGGCACTATAACAATTTTTATTGCTTCTTCACTTTTAAACGCTTTAATCGCCTTGTTAATATCAGTCAACTTATACTCATGCGTAATTAAAGATTGGAGCTCTTCTCTGATATTATCCGCAGCTTTTATTGCTCTCTCAAACGTATACGGATTTAAGAATGTTCCTGTAATATTTATCTCATTTTTAGTTACCTCAAAAGGTGAAATCGAAACTTCAATTTCACAGGCCGCAAGCCCCGACAGTACTATTTTGCCTTTACGTCTGACCATCTTTAGCGCGTTCTTTATAGTTTCACCCGAACAGACGTTATCAATTATCACATCAGCCCCGATACCGCCTGTCATTTCTTTCACTTTCCTGTCCATTTGTTCATTTTTCGGATTACATACCACCCCTGCTCCCAAATGTTTTGCCATTTCTCTCTTCTTTTCAACGGGCTCACATAGTATTATATTATTTACGCCCGAATTTCTAACTAACATAAGATTAAGAAGGCCCATTGTTCCGCCCCCTATTATTACCACAGTATCGCCATTTTTAATACCTGCTTCATCTAGAGCATGAAGACTGCAGGATAAAGGCTCTATCAAAGTCGCCGCTTTGAAAGAAACACTGTCCGGAATCTTATGAATAATATTTTCAATAACCAAACAATACTCGGCAAAACCGCCGTTTGATTTTACTTTGAGCGATTTTAAATTTTCACATAAATGCGGCAAACCGCGGCAGCAAAAATAGCAATAGCCGCAGTTATGATTGGGATTAATTGCTACTCTATCCCCTTTTTTGACATGTTTTACCGACTTGCCGGTATCAGCCACAATTCCAGAATATTCATGCCCCGGGCTGTATGGAAATTCCACCGGGTATTTACCGGAATAAGCCCTCATATCTGTTCCGCATAGGCCGCAGGCCTTTACCTTTATTAACACCTTATTATCTTCTATTTCAGGCAACGGCTTTTCTTCAATTCTAAGGTCTTCTACTCCATGTAATAACGCATATTTCATTTTATTCGTTTTCCTTTTTATGACGTTAATGCCGAAGAAAACCCCGGGCCTAAGTCCGAAGGATGCCCGCCCTTCAGCTTGGCGGGTCCGCCTCAGGCGGAATAATTGAAAGCTTCCTATCGTCAAAACTCCGGGTTCCATAATTTTGCCTGCCTGACCAAGCGTAAGTACTTGTTCTTATTCCCAGGGGTAGAGAACCGGCTTGAGCCCGTCAGCATTAGTAGTAAAAAACTCTTCAGGCGGCGTATTAAAAGTATATCTTCTTTTAGAAATAAATCCTTTAAGTGAAATCTTTTTCTTTTCCAGCCATAATATTATTGTTTCCATGGTTTTCGTTGAACATCCGCTGGTACCTATAATTTTTGCATAGCGGTAATGAACCTGGTCTATATCCGCAGAGTCAACCTTTTCATGCGTGCCGCCAAAACATGCTCCTACCGCGTATCCTTCGGGATTATAAAGCTTCAGCATCAGCCTTTGAGCGTCCGAATCAGGGCAGGCGACTACAATATCGTCAAATAATTTACCGTTTGTTCTATTTTCCAGATCCCCTGCTAATTTTCTTTCAATTTCTTCTTTTTCTTTAAGAGGCCTGTCGTTATAGGAAGGACTGACAACAGTATTGATTTCATTTCCTAATATTCTTTTTACCAGATTCGCTTTTTCCTCAGACCTGACTATCATAATAATTTTGCCGGCACCTTCCACTTTGCATAACAAGGCATATATCATGCTTACAGTGCCTGAACCTATAATACAGCAATTTCCGCCTTTTTTTATACCTGAACTGAATATTTGACGCCCCTCTTTATCAACTCCTTCCGTATGAGGTGTTGCAAAAATTGATTCTAAAGCACATGCTGTAGGTTCAACTAAAGCGGCTTCTTCATCTGAAACGCCGCCGCCGATCCGTAAAACAGATCCTGTTTGTATTAATTCTTTTGGTATTTTCATATACTGCGAATATCCGCCGTTAATATAAAAACTAAGAATAGTAATGGGATGGTTCAAAAGCAGTAAATTATTACTATACCGGGCAATTCTTGATTGAGTTGTAATTTTTTCTCCAACCTTGAAATCAAGATATTCATCAGTTAATATTTCCCCTTCTCTGTAGCCGATCCCTTTTTTTAATGATCTTACTTCTTTTCCCACCTGAACTATTTCTCCCGTTAACTCATGACCCAGCACTATAGGGGCATTGTTATCTACTTTTTGATGGCCTTTGTAATATATTGTTTTATCAGTGCCGCAGCGCGCTGACGCTAAAACTTTAACAATAATATCTGTCGGCCCGCATTCTATTTCAAGCTCGCCCACGCGAACATCTCCGGGTTTATGATAAATAAAAGCCTTTGATTTATATTTATTCATACTTCACCTTTTTATTTCCAGCATGTATTCATGTTTCATTGTATTATAAACTCCTTCAACATATTCAAACGGCTCATTTTTTATTGAATACGAGATTCTTTTTAGTAAAAGCAAAAGATATCCTTTCTTTATCTTCAATAATTTAGAGGTTTCCCCTTCCGCCTTTACCGGCTTAATAGTTTGTTCGGCTCTGCTAATATGCGTATTGAATTTTTCCGCAAATATCTTGTATAGAGATGACAAGTCATTGTTTTTCTCCAAATTTGGAAACAGCAGTTTCGGAACAAAACAACACTCGACGGCAATCGGCTCATTATTTACAGATCTTAATCTTTTAATTTTGTAAACCTCTTCATTTTTTTTGAGATTTAAGTAAACCGCTATTTCAGGGGCAGGAACAACTGTTTTAATATCGAGAATCACTGTGCTCGGCTTAAGCCCTCTTTTTTTTGTCTCTTTTGTAAACCCGTCCAGCATAAGAATATCGTGAAGGGTCTTTTCTCTAAAAACAAAAGAACCCTTGCCGTGCAATCTGATAATTTTACCTTCTTTTACAAGCTCATCATAAGCATGTTTTGTAGTCATTCTGCTTATCATTGAACTTTTTGTAAAATCCCGCTCCGCAGGCAATTTGTCTCCCTGTTTTAAAACATTTTTCTCGATCAGCTTTTTTATTTCCTCCTTCAGCTGAAAGTAAAGAGGCAATGGACTTTTACGGGTAATATTATGGACAATCCTATCTGCAAGTGACGGCATATATCGCTTCTCCCTTTGCTTGTCTGCTGTAAAAATACGGTGTTCTTAATAAATTTTCATATGGACATGTGGTATATACCACTGGCAATATCTTAACATGCTGATATTAACTTGTCAACCTTTTTTCTCTTCCGGAATCCCAAGCAGAAACGGATACAAAACTCGCCCGTTTTCAAATCTTTAAGATATTTCTTCGGCAACAATGGGATTGTCAGGACAGGGTTCTTCTATAATTAAAGCAGGCTACTTTATGGCCGTTCCCTTTATCAATAAGCTCCGGAAGCTCTGTTTTACATTTATCCGTTCTTTCCGGACATTTAAAATAAAAAGGGCATCCGCTTGATTTTTCCGTATCAAATGCATTTTCTCCGCAGGTTTTTAATACTTCCCCGGTTTTTCCTTCGGACATGGACGGGACGGAAGAAAGCAGCAGTTTTGTATAGGGATGGAGATGGCTTTTGTATATATCTTCATTTTTTCCTTCTTCTATTATCCTACCGTAATACATCACGGAAATCCTGTCACAGATATTTCTTACAACTCTCAGGTCATGAGAGATAAATAAATAGGTCAGATTAAGGCTTTCTTTCAGATCTTTCAGCAAGTTTATGATTTGAGCCTGAACCGAGACATCCAAGGAAGATACAGGCTCATCACAGACTACAAACCTCGGGCTTCCGACCAAAGCTCTGGCAATACATATCCTTTGACGCTGCCCGCCGGAAAATTCATGGGGATATCTATAATAGGTATCTTCGGGTAACCCGATGGTTTTAATGATATCCTTAACGCGTTTTTCAATGTCTTTTTCACCGTAAATCGCAAGCACCTCCCCTAGGGCAGCTCCGATTCTTATTCTCGGGTTTAAGGAGGCAAAGGGGTCTTGAAATACTATCTGCATCTCTTTTCTTATTAAAAACAGTTCTTTCTCCGGTAAACCTGATATTTTTTTATTTTCAAAATATACTTCACCGCTGTCCGGCTTCTCCAGGCCCAGAATCAACTTTCCGACAGTTGTTTTGCCGCACCCGCTTTCACCTACAAGCCCCAGAGATTCTCCGGTTTCTAACGCCAGGTTTACTCCGTTAACCGCAAAGACAGATTTACCCTTGCCGAATATACCCCCCGAACTTCTGAAAGATTTCTCAAGATTTTTAACCTTGACCAGGTTAGCCATTTTTCTGCTCCCCGTCTGAATACCGGAAACACCAGGCAGAATGATTATCAGAAAATTTTATCTCTAAGGGATCTTTTTTCCTGCAAATATCCGTAACATAAGGGCATCGCGGATGAAATCTGCAGCCTTTCGGCAGGTCTGTCAGATCGGGAATATTCCCTGTAATAGTATAAAGGCGTTTTTTCACCGGGCCCAAGTCAGGAACGGATTTCAACAAACCCTCTGTATACGGGTGTTTTGCCCCGTTAAAAATCTCTTTTTTGGTCCCCTTTTCCATTATCCTGCCCGCATACAGGACATAAACCCTGTCCCCAATCTCATTTACAATACCGAGATCATGCGTAATAAGCAGAATACTTAAAGACAATTTTTCTTTTAGGACAGCCAGAAGCTCCAGAATTTGAGCCTGAATGGTCACATCAAGAGCCGTGGTTGGCTCATCAGCAATTAGCAAAGCAGGATTGCTGACAAGCCCCATTGCTATCATCACACGTTGACGCATCCCCCCTGAAAGTTCATGGGGATAAGAATTAAATACTCTTTTTTCATCCGGTATCCCGACTAATTTTAACACTTCAAGCACTTTTTCATCCTTTTTCTTACCCTTAAGTCCAAGATGGATTTCTACGGACTCTCCGATTTGCTCACAAACCCTGAACACCGGATTTAAGCAGTTAAAGGGCTCCTGAAAAACCATCGAAATCTCAGCCCCTCTAATATTCCTCATCCCTTCTTCGGAAATGCCGAGTAAGTTTTCACCGTTAAATATTATCTCTCCTGAAGAGATAACCCCGGGTTTTGGAACTAATCGCATTATAGCCAGGGCGGAAACGGTCTTTCCGGAGCCTGATTCACCAACAAGACAAACCGTTTCCTTTTTTCCGACAGAAAGCTTTATCCCGTCAACGGCCGTCAGCGCCCCGGAAGGAGTATAGAAGTTTATAGACAGATTTGCTATTTCAAGCAATTCGTTTTTCATTCCACAAGCCTCGGATCCAGCGCGTCTCTCAAGCCTTCGCCCAGAATATTATAAGACATAACGGTAATAAATATTGCCAAGCCCGGATAGACAGTAAGCCACCAGGCTCTTTCTATGTAATCCTTGCCGGAGGTTAGAATGTTTCCCCAGCTGGAATCAGGAGGCTGGACTCCAAGCCCAAGAAAGCTTAATCCGGATTCAACAAGTATCGCGCCGCCAACACCAAAAATAACCGATACAAAAACAGGAGCTAATGCATTGGGCAAAATGTGCTTGAATATTATCCTTGTATCGGAAGCACCGGAAACCCTTGCAGACAGAACATATTCCCTTTTTTTCAAAGACAGAAATTCCGCTCTTACCAGGCGGGAAAGATCCATCCAGCCCGTCAGGCCTATGATAATCATTACATTAACAATACTCGGCCCAAGGTAAACACTCAGCATCAAAATTAAAAATAACGTGGGGATCGAAAGCATTATATCAACAAAACGCATTAAAAAGCCGTCTATCCACCCTCCGTAATAACCGGCGGCGGCCCCGATCAAAATACCGATAATTGTGGAAATGATTACCGCGATAAAACCCACGGATAAAGACACCCTTGCGCCGGAAAGCATCCTTGAAAATATATCCCGGCCCAGTTCATCGGTCCCGCAAAGATGCTTTGATCCGGGAGCTAAAAGCCGCTCGCTGATATTTTGTTCCTCCGGGCTAAAAGGCGTTATCATAGGCGCAAAAACAGCGAGTATGCTTAATACTACTATAATGAAAGCGCCAAAAAGCGCAAGCTTGTTACGTTTTAATTTTTCCCAGGTTTCCTGGCCTCTGGAAAACTTTTTTTTGCTCATTTATACCTTATCCTGGGATCAACCAGAGCATAAGTAATATCCGCAACAATATTTCCCAGAAGCGTTAAAATCGCCCCAAAGATAACTACTCCCATGATCACGGTATAATCAAAGCTGAAGGATGCTTCATAAGCCAGGCGCCCCATCCCCGGCCACGCAAATATCGTTTCAAAAATAAAGCCGCCTCCGATAAGACCGGGTAAAGAAAGCCCGAGTATGGTCATAATAGGTAAAAGCGCATTACGAAAGGCATGTTTGAATATTACTTTATTTTCAGATAGGCCCTTAGCCCGGGCCGTTCTTATGTAATCCTGCCGGACAACCTCCAGCATGCTGGATTTTGTGTAACGGGAGATAGAAGCAAGCCCGCCAAAAGCGCTAACAAACACAGGAA
>JAZDIO010000055.1:0-5437 GCA_043804965.1 Candidatus Firestoneibacteriota bacterium
TTTTGCAAAAGAGCTTTTTATCCTGATAAAAAAAGCTTCAGAGTTTCTTCCTGAAGGGTATATTGATAAATATTATATGGAAAGAAACAGGCCGCGTAAAAAAGGAAAGCCGTTATGAATATTAATTGGGCAAAAATGAAAGTAAAATATGTGGCGGCTGTTGTGCAGAAAACTCTGGGAAAGTATGGGATAGATTCGACGATAGTCGGAGGTTCTTGCGTTGAAATATACTCCAATAATAAATACACTTCCGGAGATATCGATATAGTTTCCGACTATTCTCTTGACGAAATTGGGAGCGCTTTAAAGGAAATAGGTTTTAAAAGAAAAGATAAAACGAGATTCTTTGAGAGAAAAGACTGCGAGTATTTCCTCGATTTTGTCCAGCCGCCGCTGGCTATTGGCAATGCTCCGGTAAAACAACTTTCCAATATCAGGACTAAGAAGGGCCTGATAAAACTCCTGACGCCGACGGATTGCGTCAAAGACAGACTGGCTGCGTATTTTTACTGGGATGATAAACAATCGCTGGAACAGGCTCTTCTTGTTTCTAAAACTGAAACTCTTGACTATAAAAGTATAGAGAGCTGGGCAAAAGGGGAGTCGAATTTAAAAAAATATAAGGAATTTTACGGCAGAACCAAGAAAAATGATGTAGTTGCCGATATTGTAAAACAATAATATAAATGATACAATTGACAAGAAATGTAATAGTTGTTTTACTGGAGGTATTATGGATGGAAATATACCGGCAATAAGAGTGGAAGGCGAGACCCTTCCGGAAGCTTGGGAAAAGGCTGTTATTGCTGCCTGGGAGCAGGGAGTTCCGATAAAGACTGAATACGATAAACCGGGGGATCCGGCAAGCAGAGATTGTACTATGATGATGGTAATTAATGATCCGTTTAAAGAGCCGCGTATTCATAGGGCTTTCCCGGGAGGATTGGAGGACCTTGAAGTCTACAGGCAGGAAGTGGTGGAGGGTATTCATGACCATTGGATAAAGCCTGAAGAGGGGAAGTGGACGTATACTTACCATGAGAGGTTTTTTGACTACAAAATGGAAGGCAAATCCCTTAATCAGATTAATTATATTATTAATAAACTTTCGGAGAGTTTTTACTCCAGAAGAGCCCAGGCAATTACCTGGAATCCTTTAAAAGATCCGCCTTCTTATGATCCGCCGTGCCTTCAGATGTTCTGGGCCAGAGTACAGGAAACAGAGGGCGGTAAAAACTACCTTAATGTAAATACCATCTGGCGCAGTAATGATGCTTACAAGGCTGCTTTTATGAATATCTTTGCTCTTACCGAACTTCAAAGGATGATAGCGGGGAAAATAAGCGAAAAGAGCGGGAAAAAAGTAATACCGGGGCGGTATGTGCATTATGCGAACAGCTTCCATATATACGGCTCTTATTTTAAAGATTTTAAGAATTTCTTAGAAACAGTTAAAAACAGAAAATGGGAAGACCGCGTATGGAATACTGAATTTGCGGAGCCGTTTTTTGAGATAGGGAAGGAAAAGATCAGGGAAGAGCAAAAAAATGCAAGTATAAAGTAAGAAGTACGAAGTTTTTAATATTGAGTTATTAATGAATTAAATACCACGTTAATGTAAGACTTTATGGACCTTACGGACGTTAGGGACTTTTAGACGCATTGCAGTCTGACATTTAGTGAAATCTATTTCAAAGGGAGATATTCTAATGCTTGATAAAATGAAACAGATGTATGATCTGCAAAAAAAGGCGAGAGAGATAAAGAAAGAACTGGAAGCTACGATAGTTAATGTGGAAGAAGCGGGCGGGAAAATAAAAATAGCGATGAACGGCGAATTCAAACTTGTTAGTATTTCTATTGATCCGTATTTTTTGGTTCCTGAGAGAAAACTGGACCTGGAAAATGCAATAAAGAGAGTGATTTCCAACGGAGTGGGGCAGGCTCAGACGGCAAGTGCGGGGAAGATGAAAGAGCTGACTAAGGGAATGGGACTGCCGAACTTCTAAGAGAAATTACTAAATACTAATTACTAATGACTAATTAATGAAGCGGGGAAAAACCCCCGCAAGATTTGAAAAAAGCTTTTAGTCTTATTAATAACACATTAATGTAAGACTTTATAGACCTTATGGACTTTACGAACCTTATAGACTATTTCTAAAGGAGGAGATCTTTTATGAACGGAAAAGAAAGGTTTAATGCGGTTACACACTTCAGACCTTTTGACAGGGTGTTTAACCGGGAGTTTGGCTGGTGGAAAGAGGTTTTCCCTGAGTGGCATAATCAAGGATTGCCCAAAGAAGTTAATGAAAATGATAAGGGGGATGTATTTTTTAAGTTTGATAAGTTTGAAGAATTAGATATAAATTGCAGTCTTGCACCCGGTTTTGAACATAAAATAATAGAAGAAGACAAGGATTACAAAATAGTGATAGATTGGAAAGGTGTAACGCAAAAAATATTTCAGAGCGGAGCTTCAAGTATACCGCATTATCTTGATTATTCCCTTAAAGACAGGGAGTCCTGGAAGGAATTTAAAAAAAAGCTGGTGCCGGGAATGCAAAGGTATCCGAAAGACTGGAAAGAATGCGTAAAAAAATGGAATGTTCCCGGAAGGGATTACCCTGTTGGGATAAACGCGGGTTCAATTATAGGTACTCCCAGAGACTGGATGGGCTTTGAAAATACCGCTTTGATGTTTTACGATGATCCTATTCTTATGGAAGAGATTATTACAACTATGGCAGATGTAGTGGTCGGCACTATTGAACCGGCGCTTAAAGAAGTAAAATTCGATTTTGCGTATATGTGGGAAGATATTGCCTTTAAAAACGGACCGATGATATCGCCTGAGATGTTTGAAAAATTTTGTGTGCCGCAGTATAAGAGAATCACCTCTTTGCTTCGCAAATACGGCGTGGATGTCGTCTGGCTGGATTGCGACGGAGACATAAATCCTATTGTTCATTTGTTTCTGAAAGCGGGAGTTAACGGGATGTTTCCGCTTGAAGTTGCCTGTAAAACAGACCCGGTTGAATTAAGAAAAAAATACGGCAAGGATGTTCTTCTTTTCGGAGGCGTTAATAAGCGAGAGCTCTCAAAAGATAAAAAAGCAATTGACGCCGAAATTGAAAAGCTTCGTCCGATTGTGGAGGGGGGAGGGTTTATTCCTCATGTGGATCACAGATGCCCCCCGGATGTTTCCTATGACAACTACCTGTATTATCTTAAAAAGAAGAAAGAGGTTTTTAATATAAAAGACTGGGATCTGGAACCGATAATAAAGACTCTCAGGAAATAGAGTTAAGGTCAATAGTATTTTGTCATTCTCTTTTAAAGGAACGCTGAATGAAAAGACAATATGCTGATAAACATGCAATAGCCGGCATTAAAGCGAAAATGCCGGAACTCGAGACTTTTCCGAATCAATATAAAAAATATGTTATAACGATTGATATCCCCGAGTATTCTTCCATCTGTCCCAAGTCAGGATTGCCGGACTGCGGTAAACTGGTTATTAAGTATATCCCGGATAAAAATTGTGTAGAGCTGAAGTCGCTAAAGTATTATATACTTGCGTACAGAAATCTTGGAATATTCTATGAAAACGCGACAAACAAAATATTTTCAGATTTTATTAAAGCAGTAAAGCCAAAAGGCGCGTATATTAAAGGTGAGTTTACTCCGCGCGGCGGGATTTCCACCTGCGTGGAAGTTTCTTACGGGGAGCCGGTTTAACAACTCTGATGGAAAAGAAGAATATATCAACAGGGAGCAGCGATGAGGAGTTGATGCGGGCGGTCTGCCTGGACAACCTGTATGCATTCGAACTTTTATATCAGCGCTATAAGAACCCTGTCATATTCTTTACGTGCAGGATGGTTCAGGATTATCAGAAGGCTGAAGATATTACTCAGGAGATATTCCTTAGGATCCTGAAAAAGAAAAAAAGTTATGATAAATCAAAAAAGTTTTCCAGCTGGCTCTACAGGATTGCAGCCAATGCCTGTATTGACGAAATCCGGCGTCTGAAGTTTACCGGAAAGATCAAAGAAGAGAAATTGAATAACACTACAAAAGGCCCTGAAGATGCCCCTTTTCGGGATATAGAAAAAAAAGAACTGGAAAATATAGTAAAAGATGCGCTGAATAAACTGCCCGCAGAGCAAAAAACCGTAGTGATCTTGCACAAATATCAGGATTTGACGTATGAGGAAATTGCTGAGATATTTAATAAGGATTTTAATTGGGTGAAATGGCAGCTGAAGTTGGCGTATGATTCGTTGGAGGAACTGCTAAAACCCTATCTAAAGCAAGAGTTGCCTTAAAATGCTTGTGATATAAAGAGAAAAACAAACCCCCTGAAAGCAAAATAACTGCTTCCTGAACTATAAGTCATTCGTAATACATATAGTAGAGGAGATATAAAAATGACGCAGTGTGATAAGCTGAAAATAGCGGATTACAACGAAGGAAGGCTTTCCGGAGCCGACCTATTTGCTGTTGAAGAACATTTAACAGAGTGTTCGGAATGCGCTGCTTATCAAAAGAGCAATGAAAAACTTGTTAAACTCTTAAACGGATGGGAAGAAAAAACGGAGTTTTCTGAAGCTTTTGACAGCACCCTCTTAGCCCAAGCCCGGGTTATAACAAGCAGACAACAGCGTCTTTCTTTTGTTTTTTCTTCTGCCTGGAAAACAGCGGCTGCTTTTTGTCTGATTTTTACCGCCATTACGGCTTATAAAAACACCCTCTATGATGGTTCTCTTCAAAATCTAAAAGCTGTTTCCAGAATGGAATTTACCTCAAAAATAGAAATTAAAGATTTTAAAATATTTACGGTGCATAGATTGTGCAGGGAAATGGCGAAGATAACTTCTGATCAAAAAAATCTTATAAATTATGAACTTATGCTTGCTGTTCCTGATAATATATTATTGGAAGAACAAAAAAGCGATCTTCGCGAGCTTTTAAGCGAAAGTGTGAAAAGTCAGGAGGCAGGGAAAAATATTGTTTTAAGGGCCCTTGATGAGGCCGTAAATAAGATAGAAAAAACGATAAAGGTAGATTTTTCTTTTGCCAAAGGAGTAAGCCGTCTGCCGGTTCCGGATATCTACAGGCAGGCGACTCTTGATTTTGAGAATGAAAAATATGAATCGGCGTTTGACGGTTATAAAATTGTGTATGGAGAGGCAAAAGACGAATTGTATTCTTGTTCCGCTCTTTTTCGGATGGCTTTCATAAAAGATATGATGCGCAGCGAAGAAGAAGCTTGTTTTTATTATAAAACAGTTTCCGACCGGTATCCTTTAAGCGTGCAGGCGATAATGTCGGGTGAAATGGGCAGATTCTCGAAACAAAAAAACGCTATCGAAGCCCGGATAAGAAAATTAAAGAGTGAGGCTGAAAAGAGGAATGCTGATTCGGATATTTA
>JAZDIO010000056.1:0-2094 GCA_043804965.1 Candidatus Firestoneibacteriota bacterium
CCTCGCCGTCAAAGGCTGCAATAATATTGTGGTATCCTTCCCGCGATAATATTTCTCTTAAAACATTCACAACGGTCGGCTCATCATCAACCAGCATAATTCGCTTTTTCAATCTCTCTTCCTTCGCGCTTACGAAATTAGTTAAAGTTTTTTCTAATAAATCCCTGCCATTATTCCCGTTATCAGGGTATAGCGCTGCTCCATAGGAAAATTCTATCTCCACGCTTTCTTTTACTTCATAAACGTATTTTCTTATCACATTTTTGATTTTGAGAATCAGTCCCGGAAAATATTTTTTACTTATTCCCTGCAGCACGATAATTCCGTGATTATCTTTTCTGATTACCTGATCCTCAGGCCGCACAATATTCTCGAGATACTGGATCAGTTCAGAAATAAAGCTATCGCCTTTTTCCCCTTCCAATTTTTTTTCTTTGCCATTATCGTAAAAATTGCCGGCAAATAGCAATAATTCCCTTTTTGCGGCCCTGGCAGCCGCAATTTTATTCTCTATGGCCGCGTAAAGCATCGGCTCAGTAGTATAGAGAGGTAAAATGAAACTGAATTTACTCCCCTTACCTTTTCCCCCGCTGTCAAACCAGATTTTACCGCCGTGGATTTCAACAAGCCTTTTTGTAAGCGCCAGCCCCAGCCCGGTTCCTGTTTCTTGACGAGCTAAACCGCTGTCTATCTGCTCAAATTCCTTAAAGATCTTAACCTTGTCTTTATCTTCAATCCCTATGCCTGTATCCCATACCGTCACCAGGATTTCGTCTTTTTCGGTTTTCTCTGCTTCAATTCCTATTGTGCCTTTGTCCGGAGTAAATTTCACCGCGTTAGATAAAAGATTAAATAAAACCTGCTTTACTTTTCTCTGGTCCGCCCTTATTGGGCCAAAACCTTCTTTAATATCTTTAATAACGGCAATGCCGCGTTTCATTGCCTTTTCTTTTATCAGAGTAAAGCCGGCTTCTACAGCTTCATTAAAATCAAAATCGCTCAATTGCACCTCTATTTTTCCGGATTCGACTTTTGAGAGGTCAAGTATATCATTAATTAAATCCAAAAGGTGTTTTCCGCTTCCCCAGATATCAGTTATATATTCTTTCTGCCTATCGTTAAGGATGCCGAAGCTTTCGTCTTTTAGCACCTCTGAAAATCCGATAATCACGTTAAGCGGCGTTCTTAATTCATGAGACATACTGGCAAGAAAATCGCTCTTTGCGCGGTTGGCGATATCTGACTTTTCTTTAGACTGCTTCAGCTCTTCTTCCAACTGTTTTACTTTAAAGAAGCCCGGGATTTCATACACTGTGATCTTTTTTGCTAATTCCGGTTTTTCTTTTAGATAATCCCTTATACATCCTTCTATCTTGGAAGGATGCGCCATAATAAAGCGGCAGGCCTCATCGCCTTTTGCTTTGCACATAATCTCAGATGCCACTAAAGCCACGCCAAAACTCTCTTCGCACCAGCCTGAGGTATAACCCGCGTTCATAATACACACCGGAAAATCATTTTTTCTTCCGGCCTTCACCCAAGCATCAGACTCAAATGAAAATGAATGGTCACATATTAAATAGCTATTTTCATCCATAGCCGGTTTTATTTCCGGTAATATGTCCACAAACGCCCAGCCGGTGTAAAAAAAATGAATCGGCCCTACGGAAAACTTATCAATCGGCTCTTCTAGGTTCATTTTTTTGTGAAAATTCTTGGCGTCTTGTTTGCCGATAGCGTGGGAAAAATCAAAAAGAAGCTGCCTTGCCACATTACACGCCGCTTCTTCTCCCCGGTCTTTATATAGCCCCTTAACAATATCAAAAAAGTCCACTGACATAGAAGCCGCCCTTACCAAAATATAACGTTCCCCGGATATCTCGATACTGCCTTTTAACGGGTCTTCCTTCTTTTCCCTGAAATATTTACTCACATACTCTTGAGCCTTTTCGAATATCGGCTCGGCCTCTTTTGGCACCTTAACCGTATTTAACATTATTCGCCTCGCATTCGTGGTAATTTGGAAGGGTAAATGTAAACACACTTCCTTTCCCGGGTTCACTTTCAACCCAGATTTTGCCGCCGTGCGCCTCT
>JAZDIO010000057.1:0-2777 GCA_043804965.1 Candidatus Firestoneibacteriota bacterium
TTGAGGGAAAAACGCCTTGTAAACGACGGATCATCAATATACTGGGCAAGTGTTGACGAGAGCATCTGATATACCATTATATCCTGAAGTCTTGTATCCTTGACCATTGCCCTTATCAAATGCTGGGGCTCACCACAGCCGGTCCCTATAAAAACACGGCTTCCTCTTTTTATTTTTGAAACGGCTTCCTCGGCGGAAACAAGCTTTCCTGAATAATTTGCTTTAAAATCCAGCATGGCGCTCCTCTTAGGATCCGTTACGAAAGAACTTGTACTTTCTTGTCCCTTTCGCTACGGCTCCTAATGTTCCAGTTATTTTTGAACGACGGCTTCGTTGGGTTTTGATAAATCCAGCTTATATCTATCTCATATAAAAATTATGTCAAGAAGCCAGTAAAGCCCCATTCCTGTTACCACGGTACCACCCAGTGATTTTGTTTTAATCGCAAACAGCAAGGTCGGTACTGCGACTATCATATCGAGTTTATACGGTATAAACAATCTCGGCATTCCTGTTGTGACAAGTTCCGGCAAAAGGAGCGCGCTGAGCACAGCAGCAGGAATAAGATCAAGCCATTCGATAAACCAACCGGGAAGAGTTCGTCCGGAAAGGAAGTAAACCGGAAGCAAACGCGGAAGAAAAGTAACAACTCCCATCCCAAGAACAATATAACAATAATCTCTTTCAATTATCATCACATCCTTATCTCACTTTTTTTTAATAAAAACTCCAGTCCCCGCCGCAAAAACGGAAGCTATTATAATATATGAATTTCCCGGGATGCAAAGAGACAAAAGGACTGCCGATATTCCTGCAACCAAAGCAGTAAAAATATATATAGGCCCTTTCAGCTGGAACACGAGAAGGCATATAAACATGGCTATGAGCGCATAATCCATACCAAATGAATGCGGCCGGATAAATTGCCCGCCATATCCACCCGCAACCGTGCTCAGGATCCACATTATATTTGCGGAAAAATTGACAATCAGCGCCCGGTTGATATCCCAGTCTCCGCCTTTAAATTTTGAAAAGTTAACGGCAAAACTTTCATCAGTTATTCCATAGGAAAACACAAAAAGTTTTTTTCTACCGGAACGACCCAGGAAGAGAGAAAGAGAGGAACTCATCAGAAGATGTCTCAGGTTGACAACAAATGTGGTTACGATTATCGAAGCTGCTCCGGCGCCGGCAGAAAACATCGAAACGGCTATAAACTGTGAGCTCCCTGCAAAAACCAGAAGAGACATAAACCCTGTTTCAAGGGGAGTAAAACCGGCCTTCTGAGCAAGAACCCCAAAGGCTATGCCGATCGGAATATATCCGAGGCATACAGGCCACGAAGCCGCAAGTCCCTCTAACAATAAACCGCCAATATGATTTTTATCTTTCATATAAGTTCCAATCAAACAATTCTTCTCCAAGCGTAAAAGCAACCCGGTATATTACGCACAACATTTTGTATTAACTACAATAATAGTTCATCAAATCCATATTTAATTATTGTATCCATACATCAATGTATCCTCATATACAATTACATTATTTGCTTGACAATTATAACTTTTATTAATAGAAGGGCGGACTTTCTTTAAAGCATAGCTTAAAATCCCCCACCTGGCAGCAGGTTCCCATGTGAGGGATTTTTTTATTTTCATAATTGTCAATAATGATGGTTTCGTAAAAAGAGATTTTTCATGGAGCTTTATAAAATATTGTTTTAAATTAATGGATATTGGAGTACCCTGTGGCAAGGGTTAAGTTAAAAGGATTTTAAAATGAAACACGATATATTCAAAGTCAGGAATATCGGCATAAGCGCCCACATAGATTCGGGTAAAACAACACTGACCGAAAGAATTCTTTTTTATACGAAGCGTATACATGCGATTCATGACGTAAAAGGGAAAGACGGCATCGGCGCCACAATGGATTCCATGGAGCTCGAAAAAGAAAGAGGTATAACTATTGCCTCTGCGGCAACTTTCTGTGAATGGCTCGATCATGAAATAAATATTATCGATACTCCCGGGCATGTGGATTTCACAATTGAAGTCGAAAGATCTTTAAGAGTTTTAGACGGGGCAATTCTTGTTCTTTGTTCGGTCGGCGGAGTTCAATCGCAATCAATTACAGTCGACCAGCAGATGAAAAGATACAAGGTCCCATGCATTGCTTTCATAAATAAGTGCGACAGAAGTGGCGCAAATCCGGACAGAGTAATCAAACAGTTAAGAGAAAAACTTGGGCATAATTCTGTTGCTATTCAAATTCCCATAGGGCTCGAAGCCGATTTCAACGGGGTAGTTGACCTGTTGTCGATGAAAGCCTTTTATTTCGACGGTAAAAACGGAGAGATATTTCGCACAGAAGATATTCCCGCTGAACTTCTGCAGGAAGCCGTTAAAAAAAGAGAGGAACTCATTGAGGCAGCTTCCGTTTTTTCGGATGAACTTACGGATGCAATTCTTGAAGAAAAAGAAATAACCGAATCGATGATCGTTACCGCTCTTCGGAGGGGAACTTTATCCAGAAAGCTCACACCGGTTATACTCGGTTCCGCATATAAGAATAAAGGCGTTCAGCCTCTTCTTGATGCCGTAACCAAACTGCTTCCGTGCCCGCATGATACCGAAAACGAAGCCCTCGATATGGACAATGATGAAGCTTCGATCATTTTGACTGCTGATCCCAAAAAACCGATGGTAGCGCTTGCATTCAAACTGGAAGAAGGCCAATATGGTCAGTTGACATATATCCGGGTATACCAGGGAGCA
>JAZDIO010000058.1:0-2637 GCA_043804965.1 Candidatus Firestoneibacteriota bacterium
AGGAAAATAAAGAAAACAAAAGAAAGACCCGGGCTTACGACTGAAAGCCCCGTATAATCCCTTATATCATCACTTCCTGTTTTATTATAAATAGCCACAGCGAACGCAAAAGCACCCATATTTGTAAACAGATACGCAAACATGTAGATAAGAACGGATTGAATACCAAAAAGGCCGTAGGCAACAAAACCCATCATCATATAACCGACATGCGCGATTCCGGAGTAGGCAAGCAGGCGCTTTACATTATTCTGGGTAATAGCCACAAGATTACCGACGGTCATGGTAACAGCCGCCAGAAGGGCAAGTATCAGATTAACATTCGCATTCTCCGGAAGAATAGCAATAAAAGTGCGGACTAAAACCGCGACTCCCGCGCTCTTGGAGGCGACAGAAAGAAAAGCCGTTACCGGAGTAGGCGCTCCTTCATACGCATCCGGAGCCCACATATGAAACGGCACCAGGGCTATTTTAAAACCAAAACCTACAAGCATTATTATAAGCCCGATTATAAATAACGGGCTGACACCGTCCGTTATCAGATATTTCTGAATAGAAGGAAACGAGCTGGCTCCGGTGATACCGACCAAAAAGGAAGCGCCGTAAATAAATACGGCGGAAGAGAAGGCCCCGAGCAAAAAATATTTTACCGCTCCCTCGCCGCTCTTCATATCCTTTCTGAGGAAGCCGACAAGCACAAAGAATGTAATGCTGACGAATTCTATACTCAAAAAGAGCATCAAAAGGTCGGAAGCTCCGGCCATCAGCATCATTCCCAGCGTTACAAGCACAACCAAAGACGTGTACTCGCCTATTTTATTATCTTCCAGGGGTCGGTAATCCCTGCTCATCATAAGCATAAATATGGCAGAAACAAGAATGATTATTTTGAAAAAACCGGCAAACGGATCAACTATTATCGCATTATAAAAATAATAAGCCCCCTGCTGACGAAGATTGCCCAGGGCCAAAACCAGAGTAATAACAAATCCTATAGCGGCAATGTCAAGAATACGCCTTTTTGACTTAACAGGAAGAAGTATATCCGCAGCAATCACAAAAAACGCCAGGCATAAGACAAATACTTCAGGGGTAAGAGCAAGCAGCCCCTGCAGCATTTCAATAGGAATTACTTCCTGCATCATATTTTTACTCCGAGTACCGCAATGAGGGACTTTACGCTTTCGACTGATATACCGGCCGCTATTATAGGCAGCACTCCCAGGACGACCATAAGCACAATTAAAGGCACTATTGCGATATATTCCCTTATCGTCAGATCCTGAAGGCCTTTCCACTTTGGATTAAGGGGCCCCAGGAACACCTTCTGGATCATTATTAAAAAGTAGGCCGCGGTGATAACCAGGCCCGTAACAGAAAGAGCGGTGAATATTTTAAAGATTTTAGGAGCCACCGTAGAACTAAACGCGCCGGTAAAACACATAAATTCAGAGACAAAACCGGCTAACCCGGGAAGGCCGAGAGAACCCAGGCAGGCTAAGATCATGACTCCGGAATAAACAGGCATCTTCGTCATAAGCCCGCCAAAACCTTCTATATCACGGCTGTGCGCCCGGTCATAGATAACGCCGACCAAAAAGAAGAGCGCCGAGGTAATAATTCCGTGCGTCACCATCTGAAGAATTGCCCCGTTCAGGCCCACTGCCGATAAAGCCGCCATACCAAGAAGACAGTATCCCATATGATTGACAGAAGAGTAAGCAATCATCTTTTTTAAATCCTTCTGCGCCATGGCAACAAAAGCGCCGTAAACAATGTTTATAAAAGCAAGAACTAGAAGAGGTAGGGCAAAATATTTCGCGGCTTCCGGAAGAATTGTATAACTGATACGAAGCATTCCGTAGGTTCCCATCTTCAGGAGCACCCCGGCAAGTATTACGGATACAGCTGTAGGAGCTTCAACATGCGCGTCCGGCAGCCAGGTATGAAACGGAAAAATAGGGACTTTAACGGCAAAACCGATAAAAAGAGCCGCATAAACAATATACTGCTGAAAGCCCGGCATAAGACCATGGCTCTTGGACAATTGTATAATGTCAAAAGTAGGAGTCGGACTTGTAAGGTAAAGCGCCAGTATTCCAAGAAGCATTACCACGGAACCAAGCAAAGTATACAGGAAAAATTTAATTGCGGCATATTCTTTTCTCGGGCCGCCCCAGATGCCTATTAGGAAATACATCGGCACTAAGGTGATTTCCCAAAATATATAGAAAAGGAAGAAATCCAGCGCGGCAAAAACGCCTATCATCCCGGTCTCAAGAAGTAAAAAGAAAAAGAAATACTCTTTAACCCTCTCCTTAATATTAAAAGAGTAAATCACGGCAAGAAAAGAAAGTAAAGGAGTAAGAACTACCATGGCCATCGACAGGCCGTCCAAGCCCATAAAATAGGAAATACCGAAGGACGGTATCCATGCAGCTTTTTCAACAAACTGAAGCTCTGAAGTATTTCTATTAAAAGTAAAAAAGACGTAAAATCCGAGCACCAGGGTAAGGAATGTAAAAAAAGCAGAAACCCAGCGCACCAGATTATCCTTTCCCTTGGGTGCGAATAAAATCAAGATCGCGCCCAGGAGCGGTAAAAATGTAATTAAAGTTAAAATCGGCATACTATACT
>JAZDIO010000059.1:0-13139 GCA_043804965.1 Candidatus Firestoneibacteriota bacterium
ATATTTACTTTCTCTATAGGCATTTCAACGCCTAGGTCGCCTCTGGCTACCATTACCCCGTCGGTTGCATGGACTAGCTCTTTTAAATTTGCAAGCGCGGCTCTTCTTTCAATCTTGGAAATAAGAAAAGGTTTTGCTTTAATTTTCTTAAGATGAGTCCTGACTTTTTTCAGGTCTCCGGCGTCTTTTATAAAAGAAAGCCCGATGAAATCAACCCCGTTTGCGCAGGCAAAGGTCATGTGTTTAAAATCCTGGGAAGTGACGGCGGGAATGGGAAGGTTAATTTCAGGGAAATTTAACCCTGCGCCTTTTTTTATCTCTCCTTCACCGTCAATTACTCTGCAGGTTGCTGATTTTTTCGTTTTACTTATAACTTTGATTGTATATTTGCCGTCGCTTATAAAAATCTTATCCCCTTTTTTCAATACGGTCAGAATAACCGGGTAGGCAATGCTTATTTCATTGGCAGTCTTCGGTTTTTCTTTCGTAATTATTATAATACTGCCTTTTTTTACGGGAATAGGTGTTTTAATTCCTCGTACTCTAAGCTTTGGTCCCGGCATATCGGCAAGAATTCCTATAGGTCTTTTAATCTCCTTTTCTATCTTGCGTACTATCTGAATGGTCTTTTTATATTCCCCGTATTTTCCGTGGGAAAAATTAATCCTGACAATGTCGAGCCCTTTCGTTATCATTTTTTTCAGGGTTTCATAGGATTCTGAGGCGGGGCCTGCGGTTGCTACGATCTTTACTCTGTTCCAATTTATCATAGGGATTTTCCTCTGCTGTCTATCCAGACAATTGCCGGAAACTCCTTTATTTCGAGTTCGTAAACGGCTTCCGGGCCGAGATCTTTATAGGCAATAATTTTAGCGCCGAGTACTCTTTTTTTAAGGTATGCCGCGGCGCCTCCGAGAGTTGAAAAATACACGGCTTTTTCTTTTTTTATCGCTTTCCTTACCTCTTCCGAACGGTTACCTTTGCCTATCATAGCTGTGAGCCCTATTTTAAGGAGGAGAGGGGTGAAAGCATCCATTCTTCTGCTGGTTGTGGGTCCGCAAGCGCCGATTATCTCTCCTTTTTTGCAGGGAGTCGGCCCTACATAATAAATTGCCTGCCCTTTTAATTCCAGAGGAAGTTTTTTACCTGATTTTAATGTTTCGGTGAGGCGTTTATGCGCCTGGTCGCGCCCGGTTATTATTCTTCCCGATAAATAGACAATCTCACCCGTTTTTAATGATTTTAACTCTTTCTTGGTTGCCGGAAAGTTAATTGTTTTCATAAAATTGCCGACTGTACCGGCATTTATAACCCTTTTAGTATTGCTCATTTTGTTTTCTCCCATGCTGCTTCCAGAATATCCCTGGACTCCTATATTTATGAGTGTATATGGAACCTTAAGCCGCCATTCAGGCGCAGGTTTAAGGTTGCCGAAGCGCTCCTTAATACATGGCAGGAGATATTGACTGCAACGGGTAATCCTGCAATGTGAGTGGGGAAGGAGAGGATATTGACCCCCAGAAGGGTTGTTTTTCCCCTGGCTCCCAGCGGCCCGATATTTAAACGGTTGCCTCTTTTGTACAGGTCTTTTGCGAGGACTTTATATTCGGAAGTTTTACCCCAAAATCCGATTTTATAAGTCAGTGCCTTTTTAGCAAGGAAAGTTGCCTTGCTTGCGTCTCCGCCGATACCAATACCGATCATATAAGGAGGGCAGGCGTCAGGCCCGGCTTCTTTTATTGCGTTAATGATAACTTTTTTTATCTCTTCCCTAGACGCCGTCGGGTTTAGCATGTAAAGTTTTGATTTGTTCTCCGAACCAAAACCCTTCGGGAGTAGCGTTAGTTTTACTCTGCTGCCCGGGACAAAATCATAATAGATTATTGCGGGAGTATTCGTGCCGGTATTTTTACGGGATAGGGGATCGTTTACTACGGATTTTCTTAGAAAACCATCTTTGTACCCGGCTGCAACCCCTGAATTTATCGCTTTTTCGAGAGAACCTTTGATCTTTGCTTTTTGTCCTATCTCCGCGAAGACTATCGTTATTCCCGTATCCTGGCAGATGGGAGTGCATTCTCTTTCGGCAATTTTATAATTTTCTATAAGCGCGCTTAATATGAACTTTGCATTCTTGTTCTTCTCCGAAGCACAAGCCTTGCAAAGAGCCGCTTTTACGTCAGGACGGAGAATGGTGTTGGCGCGGATGCAGAGGGTGCGAACAGTATTTGCTATCTGAGTTTCGGTAATCAATGAAGCTCCTTAGAAAGAAAATCGTCTATAAAGTCCGTAAGGTCCATAAAGTCTATAAGGTAAAATCTTGAAAAATTGATCTATCTTTAAAACTTATAAAAGTAAGAGCTGCAATACACGTCTATAAAAACCTAAAGGGTCGAAAGATCTAAAAATTATATCTTACAATGCTTTTACTTTATGGACTTTTAGACGTTATGGACGCTTTACAGCGTGTTAACGCCTTCTTTAACAATCCCCGCCGACTTATGTAGTGCCGCCTTCTCGTCAGCAGTCAGCGTTAGTTCAACTATGTTCTCAATACCATTCCTGCCGAGTTCTACGGGGACGCCTATGAACACATCGTTTAATCCGTACTCACCGGTAAGATAGGTGCTGCAGGTTAAAACACGCCTTTGGTCTTTTAAAATACTTTCAATCATTAGGGCAACAGAGGTTCCGGGAGCGAAATATGCGCTTCCGGTCTTTAAGAGTTTGACTATTTCGGCGCCGCCGTTTGCGGTGCGCTCGACCAATCTCTTGAGGACATCCGGTTTCATAAAATCCGTGATCGGTACGCCTGCGACAGTTGAGTACCTTGGAAGAGGGACCATCGTATCCCCGTGACTGCCTAAAACCATCGGTGAAATATCTTTGGGAGATACTTTTAATTCCTCGGCGATAAAATGGGCAAACCTCGCGGAATCCAGTATTCCCGCCATTCCCATGACTTTGTTCTTGGCAAAACCGGTGGTCTTAAAAACAAGCTGTGTCATAATATCGAGAGGGTTGGTAACCGCGATAACTATCGCATTTGGAGCGTGAGTTTTAATTGCTTCGGAAGATTTTTTTATTATATCCGCATTAATTTTTAAAAGGTCTTCGCGAGTCATTCCGGGCTTTCTTGCGACTCCGGCGGTTATAGCGACAATAGCACTGTCTTTTATCTGTGAAAAATCATTGGTACCCGTAACTTTAGAATCAAAATGCAGCACCCCTGACATCTGCGAGATATCAAGCGCCTTTCCCTGCGGCATACCTTCTACAACATCGACAAGAACGACATCGCCGAGTTCCTTTTGGGCCGTTTGTAAGGCGATGATACCGCCGACATTACCAGCGCCGATGATGCTGATTTTTGCTCGAGACATAATAACTCCTTTTAAGGAAAATTACATTTGTCATTGTTTTTGTAATTCTTTAATTATCGCTTCTCCCATTTCCTTCGTTCCTACAGCTGTCGGGTCATTTCTATCGGGCTTCATATCGTATGTTACATCTTTACCGGATTTAATTACCGCCATTATGGCTTTTTCAAGCTTTTCCGCGGCTTTTAATTCTCCAAGGTGCTTTAACATCAGCATACCTGAGAGGATAAGAGCAACAGGATTAACTTTATTTAAGCCTTTGTATTTTGGCGCGCTTCCATGCGTGGCTTCAAATACCGCCATGCCGTTTTCTCCGATATTTGCTCCGGGTGCGACTCCCAGCCCGCCTACCAGGCCGGCGCAAAGGTCAGAGAGTATATCGCCGTAGAGGTTGGGAAGGACAAGTACATCGTAGAGCTCGGGTTTTTGGACCAATTGCATTGTCATATTATCTACGATGACATCGTTAAATTCTATCTGCGGATACTTTTTTGCTGTTTCTCTGGCGGTTGCGAGGAATAATCCGTCGGTAAATTTCATGATATTGGCTTTATGAACGGCGGAAACTTTTTTTCTTTTGTTTGCTATTGCGTACTGAAAAGCATACTCTACGATCTTTTTAGTTCCGGTGACGGAGATGGGCTTGATGCTTATTCCTGAATCGTCTTTTATCTTTTTACCGCCGAGTTCTTTAATGGTATTGATGAGTTTTTGAGTTTCCGGTTTGCCTTTTTCAAATTCTATGCCTGCGTAAAGGTCTTCGGTATTTTCACGCACAATGACCAGGTCAATATTATTGTATTTTGAGCGAACTCCGGGATAGCTTTTGCAGGGGCGTACACAAGCATAAAGCCCGAGCTGCTGACGGAGAGCCACATTAACGGAACGAAATCCGGTTCCTACCGGTGTAGTGACAGGCGCTTTAAGAGCTACTTTATTTTTTCTGCAGGATTCAAGTGTTTTTTCAGGAAGAGGGGTGCCTTCTTTTGCCATTACGTCTATGCCTGCTTCGACTTCCTCCCAATGAATCTTAACACCGGCAGCATCTATTACCTTTTGTGTAACCTTTGCTATCTCCGGGCCAATCCCGTCGCCTAAAATTAATGTTACATTGTGAGACATATTGCGCGCTCCTTGTATAAAGATTTTCTAAATAACCAAGTAGTTGGTTTTACCAGTTTTTTAATCAGTATGTTTTCGTTACAATAAAAATAATAACATAAAACAAGGAGTTTTCTCAATTGTTTTGTTATGTCCTGAAATTCCTCCAGACTGCAATATTTATGAATATTAAATGGGTATGGTTTTGAGTCTGGTTTGAGTATGGTTTTCTATTGATAAAAATGTATCTAAAATGCTATAATAATACGTTGAATTTGTTTTAATATCAGTATTAATTACTGTTTGCAGGCGTGAGTTTTACCGGGGGAGGATTTGAAGATGTTAAAATATAATAAAGTAACAAAAACACTGGAACAAGACGAATTTCGTTATTCCTTGCAGGATCCTGAAGTTCCAAATCTATATAGAGATATTTATTCGTACGGTTCTGTGCCCAAGATACCTTTTAATCATAGATTAGTTCCGATGAATCCGCCTGAAGAAATATGGATAACTGATACAACATTCAGGGACGGGCAGCAGTCCATGCCTCCTTTTAGCGTAAAACAAATTGTTGATGTTTTTGATATGCTTCATAAATTAAGCGGTCCTAAAGGGATTATTCGCCAGACGGAGTTCTTCCTCTATACCGAAAAAGACAGAAAAGCTATCGAAAAATGCCTGGAAAAAGGATATAAATTCCCTGAGATTACGGGATGGATCCGCGCAGTCAAAGAAGATTTTAAATTAGTGAAAGAAATGGGGCTTAAAGAGACCGGTATTTTAACATCAGTATCCGATTATCACATATTTCTAAAGTTAAAAAAGAAACGCAGTCAGGCAATGAAAGGCTATCTGGATATAGTAAGCGCCGCCCTTGAGCAGGGGATTGTTCCTCGTTGTCATTTTGAAGATATTACCAGGGCTGATTTTTACGGTTTTGTGGTGCCGTTTGTTCAGGAACTGATGAAACTTTCCAGAGATGCAAAGATTCCGGTTAAGATACGGGCTTGTGATACTTTGGGCTATGGGGTTACTTATCCGGGAGTTGCGCTTCCCAGAAGTGTAAAAGGTATAGCGCACGGACTTTCCAAGATAGCAGGTGTCCCGAGTGAATGGCTGGAATGGCATGGACATAATGATTTCTATAAAGGCGTAATTAATGCTTCAACCGGCTGGTTGTACGGTATTGCCGCTGCGAATGGAGCTCTGCTTGGGATAGGAGAGAGAACCGGAAATACTCCTATAGAATCCATGCTGATAGAGTATCAGCAGATAAGGGGTTCTGAAAATGGGATGGATACGACGGTTATTACTGATATAGCTAATTACTTCGAAAAAGAAATTGGTTATAAAATTCCTGGAAATACACCATTTGTCGGTTCCAAATTTAATGTTACAAAAGCCGGTATTCATGCCGACGGAATAATGAAAGACGAAGAAATTTACAATATTTTTGATACCAGAAAAATTCTCAAAAGGGATATAGATGTGGAGATTACGGATAAGTCCGGTCTGGCCGGAATAGCTTTCTGGGTTAATTCAAGACTGCATCTTGAAGGCGGTGCAAAAGTCGGGAAGGATAATCCTGCCGTAAAAGCTATAAAAAGCTGGATAGATGCCGAGTATGGCGCCGATAGAACCACTTCAATCGCGGAATCAGAAATGTGGCTTCAGATAGAACAGCATTTTCCGGATCTTATTAATAAGGAGAATAATAAGAAATAAAAATCGCAAGAGGTGGTTTAATGCCGGATATTTTAAAAACACTAAAAAACAAAGTGCTGGTTTGTGACGGCGCTATGGGCACGATGCTGCAAAAATATGGTTTATCCGCCGGGGAGTGTCCGGAATACTGGAATCTGACGCAATCTGATAAACTTTTAGCCGTGCACAAGGAATACCTTGAGGCAGGGACGGACATAATTATTACGAATACTTTTGGAGCGAACAGTTTAAAACTGAGTAAATTTAACCTTGAAGGTAAACTAAGAGAGATAAATATTTCAGCCGCGGAAAACGCTAGGAGTGCCGTAAAAAAATCCGGCAGGGATGTTTTTGTTGCCGGTGATATAGGACCTACGGGTTCACTTCTGGAACCGCTGGGGTTTTTAAAATTAGAGGAAGTTTATGAGGTCTTTATGAATCAGGCCCTGGCTCTGGAAGAGGGCGGCGTTGACTTGATAATTATTGAAACCATGATTGCCGTGGAGGAAGCTGCGGCGGCTGTAAGGGCAGTGAAAGAGAATACAAAATTACCGGTAATTGCGTGTATGACCTTTGATATTCAGTCTAATAAAGAGATACGAAGTGTGATGGGCGTAGATGTACTGACTATGGTTACGGAGCTTACTAATGCAGGTGCGGATATTCTCGGGTCTAACTGCGGCAATGGCGTTGAACAGATGATAGAAGTAATAAAAGCTATCAGGTCAAAAACAGACAAGCCTTTGATTGCGGAGCCGAATGCAGGTTTGCCTAAGCTGAAAGACGGGGGAATTATTTATGACGGAACTCCTGAGATGCTGGCTTCTTTTACGGATTCTTTGCTGTCAGCGGGTGCAAATATCATAGGCGGGTGCTGCGGTACGACGCCGGAACATATAAGACAGATTAAAAATCAGATAAAAAGGAGAAACAAGAAATGAGAAAGCCGATTATTGCGGGTAACTGGAAGATGAATAAGACTATAGTGGAGGCGCCGGAGCTGGTTAAATACCTCAGATTTAAACTTGAAGGCGTTTCAGATGTGGAGGTGGTAGTCTGCCCTCCATTTTTAGCCGTATACTCCGTTTATCAGTTTTTGAAAGGAAGCAATATCAAAGTTGGCGCTCAGAATTGCTATTTTGAAAAGAAAGGTGCTTTTACCGGAGAAGTTTCGCCTTCCATGCTGAAAGAAGCAGGTTGTACTTATGTTATCCTCGGGCATTCGGAGAGAAGGCAGTATTTTAAAGAGACAAACGAGTTGATAAATAAAAAAGTTAAAACAGTCTTTGCGGAAGGTCTGCTTCCGATTATTTGCGTAGGGGAAACTCTTGAAGAAAGAGAAAAGAATATTTGGAACGAAGTTATTAAAACTCAGGTGTCCGGGTGCCTTGCCGGTTTTACAAAAGAAGAAGTTTCTAAAATGGTGCTTGCATATGAACCGGTATGGGCTATTGGAACCGGCAAAGTAGCCAGCAAAGAACAGGCGCAGGAAGTCCATAAATTTATCAGGGATCTGGTGGAAAAGCTTTATGACAAGCCTGTGGCGGAAGCTCTTCGCATTCAATATGGCGGCAGCGTGAAGCCTGATAATGTTTCTATCCTTATGAGCGAGCCGGATATTGACGGTGCTTTAGTCGGTGGAGCTGCTCTTGAAGCGGAGTCTTTTGTGAAGCTCGTGAAATTCGAGAAAAAATAAAATATTATTTTTTGGGGGAAATGTAAATGTCTATACTGATAACGGTACTTACGGTTCTTCATGTAATCCTGTGTCTGCTTCTTATACTCTTGATTTTATTGCAATCCGGAAAAGGATCCGATGTGGGTTCGATGCTTGGCGGCGGAGCTTCTCAGACGCTGTTTGGTCCTGCCGGCGGAAAGAATATCATGGTCAGGATAACTACAGTGGTGGCAATTTTGATATTGATAACTACTCTCGTTTTGGCTAAGCTGCCGAAGATTTCTGGGGCCGGTCAAAACAGCATAATCTCGGAACTTCAAAAAGAAGCTGCGGGGGCGCCGGAAACGAAAGCAGGCGAAAATGTTACAGCTGAGGCAAAGGCTGCTCCTGTGAAGGCGGAGAAAAAACCGGCTGCGAATGTTCCCTCCGGACTTTTGCCGGTCAAAGCCTCTGCGACTCCGGAAAAAAAGAAGTAAACTTGCAAGCCCTTACCGCAAAAACGGCAGGGGATTATATTAAAAAGGTGAGAGTGTGAAGACCGGAACAATTGCTGTCTTAATAGTCTTTCTTGTCATTATTATCGGTGGTTTTTATTTTTCCACGAAGATGATTGATGATATTAAAGCTTTTAATGAAAATAAGTCTGCGTCCTCTTTCAGTGAAAAATCCGCCTATGGCGATGTTTTTGTAGATTCTTCTATCGGGGATGCTTCAATACTAAATCCTATCCTTTCAACCGATTCTGCTTCCAGCGATATTCACGGTTTAATATTCAACGGACTCGTTAAATACGATAAAAATTTAAGACTCATGGGGGATCTTGCGGAAGGCTGGGAAATTTCAAAAGACAATTTGTCTGTTACTTTTTACCTGAAAAAAAATATCAGATGGCAGGACGGCCTTCCTTTTACCGCCGCTGATGTTGAGTTCACTTTTAAAAAACTGACAGACCCGAAAACCAAAAGTCCGTATAAGAGCGCTTATGAGCTTGTAAAAAAATTTGAAGTCCTTGATGATTTTACGATACAGGTTACGTACGGGGTTCCCTTTGCTCCGGCGCTGGAAAGCTGGGGAATGGGTATTCTACCGAAACATCTGCTTGAGAATGCTGACATAAATACAGCTGCGTTTAATTCAAATCCATTGGGAACAGGGCCTTTTAAATTTGTGGATTGGAACAGGGGAGAGCGAATCAGGCTGAAATCAAATGAAGCCTATTATGACGGCAGGCCTTTTATAGATAAAGTATTGTACAGAATTATTACCGACCAGGCTACTCAATTATTGGAATTAAAATCCGGCGGAATTGATGCCATGGGTTTAACCCCGGATATGTATGTAATGCTTACAAAAGATCCTGCTTTTACATCAAAATATAATATCTTTAAATATAACGGTTTTAATTACACTTACCTCGGTTTTAATTTGAACAATCCTTTATTCTCCGATAAAAATGTCAGGAAAGCCATTGCTTGCGGGATAAATAAAAAAGAAATTATTAATGGCGTGCTTCTTGGGCTGGGTGTTGAGGCCACAGGCCCGTTTTTACCCCGGTCCTGGGCATTTAATAAAGATGTCAGAAGAACTGAATACAATCCTGAAAAAGCAAAAATGCTCCTGAAAGATGCAGGTTGGCATGATTCGGATGGCGACGGTATTCTTGAGAGAAACGGGAAAAAATTCGAATTTATGCTGATGACAAATCAGGGCAACAAGCCCCGCGAACTGGTTACTCAGATGATTCAGCAGAATCTTAAGAAGCTTGGAATCAAAGTTAATATCAGGATAATAGCCTGGAGTTCGTTTATTAATGAGTTTGTGGACAAAAAGAAGTTTGATGCCCTGGTTTTAGGCTGGCAGCTGGTTCCTGATCCTGATATTTACGATATCTTTCATTCATCTAAGACGGGAGAAAAAGAGTATAATTTTGTTTCATATAAAAACTCCGAAGTTGACAGGCTTCTGATAGAGGGGCGGACTACCTATGACCTGGAAAAGCGAAGAAAGGCATATAATAAAATACATGAAATAATAGCCGAGGATCTTCCGTATGTTTTTATTTATGTTCCTGATTCTCTTGTCGCGATGGATAAGAGATTTCAGAATATTAAAGTGGAGCCGGCCGGGATAAGATATAACTTCGAAAAATGGTTTGTTCCGAAGGAAATGCAGAAATATAGAAATGAAATACAAAAATAATAATGACAAATTACAAATGACAAAGGACAATATGAACCTCTCCGAACTCACGAGTTCTGAGCCGTTTTCTTTGGCATAACGTCATAAAATAAGCGGAGAAAAGACTCCGTTAAGATTAATTAAGGTCTTGATGAATATTGGCGAGATTTTTCGCCTTCATAATATTGTCATTCGTCATTTGTAATTTTCTTTAAAAGGGAGGTTTTTTATGAAAGGAATAATTTTAGCAGGCGGGCTCGGGACCCGTCTTTCACCGCTTACAAGGATAACAAACAAGCACTTATTGCCGGTTTATGACAAGCCGATGATATTTTATCCTATTCAGACCCTGGTGGATGCCGGTATTACCGATATAATGCTGGTTGTCGGAGGCAATAACGCCGGCGACTTTTTAAGGCTGCTTGGTAATGGCAAGGATTTCGGCCTAAAACATATTAATTATGCTTATCAGAAAGGAGAGGGCGGTATTGCGGATGCGCTTTCCCTGGCTGAGCATTTCTCCGAAGGGGAGAAAGTTCTTGTTATGCTTGGGGATAACCTTATAGGCGGAAATATTAAGGGCGCCGTAGCTGAGTTTGAAAGGAGCAAGAAAGGAGCAAAAATTATTCTTAAAGAAGTTCCGGATCCTGAAAATTACGGAGTACCGGTTTTTAAAAACGGCAAAATTACAAAGATAATGGAGAAACCGAAAAACCCTCCGACAAACTACGCGGTTATAGGTATTTATATGTTTGATAACGAAGTGTTTAAAATAATCGGGAAGCTGAAACCGTCGCAAAGAGGCGAGCTGGAAATAACGGATGTTAACAATATGTATCTGAAAAAGGGCCGGTTAAGCTACAGCATTCTTGACGGATGGTGGGCTGATGCCGGTTCTTCCATCGAAGGCTGGTTTAAAACAAATAAGATTGTTGCCCTTTACGGGGCCAACAAAAAGAGCTAAAGAAATTTACGATTGTCATTTGTAATTGGAGGTTTTATGAAAAAATACATTTTAGCGAGTATGTTGCTTGCTCTTTCAACTTCGCTATTCTCCTACACATGTCCGGACATTGGAGATCTTCAGATATTTCCGAGCGATAACTTCTGGAACTGGGACATGACGGAATTTGAAAAGCATCCGGATTCAGAAAGTATTATTCTCGCCATAAATGTCAATGCAAAATACGGTTTCACAAATCTTCATCCGGATTATGGTGCTAATGAGGGCATACCATATACGTTTGCCGGAAAAGAAGCTGTTGAAATTAAGCTTAAACAGCGGGAACAAACTGATTTTGGACCCATGCCTATTCCGTTAAATGCTCCTGTGGAAGGCGCTTTAGATTCTAAAGACCTGGTTAGTTCTCAAAAACTTATAAGGCCTCTGCCCGGAGACAGGCGTGTTATTGTTTTAGATCCTAAGGAAAAGAAACTTTATGAATTGTTTGACGCGGCTCCTCAAACGAATCATTGGACTGCAAAAAGTGCTTGTATCTGGGATCTTACAAAAAATGAGATGCGTAAAAAAGGGGAAGGTTCCTGTGATAACGCAGGCCTTGCGATATTTCCCGGTCTCGTGCGCTATGAAGAAGTTGCAAAAGGCGAGATTAAACATGCGCTCCGCTGTACTTTCAGTAAAACCAAAAATTCCTATCTTTTTCCGGCAACCCATAAAGACAGCAGGCTGGATGATCCCAATCTTCCTCCTATGGGAATGCGATTAAGATTGTCGAAAGATTTTGACGTTACGGGTTTTTCGGCAACCAACCAGGTTGTTCTGACGGCTTTAAAAAAATATGGTATGATAGTCGCCGATAACGGAAACAGCTGGTATATTTCGGGCGCGCCTGACAGCAGATGGAAAGATGACGACCTTCGCGATTTAAAAAAAGTCCTTGCCGTGGATTTTGAAGTGATTAAAACAACCGATAAAAACGGTCTGACTCTTTACCCGAAGGGAATAAGGCCTAAGATAGAGTATGTCAGCGGAAAAAGAGGACGGAAGTGAAAAATTCGAAATCCGAAATTCGAAATTCGAAAAAGAAGATAAGAAGAAAAAATAAGTAAAAAAGTAAATATTGTGAAAGTTTGTGGTATTTTTGTTGGAAATTTTGATTTGTCAATTTTGTTTCGAGTTTCGAATTTAGAGCTTCGAGTTTATGGCGAGTATGCTGCAGAAAACCACGGAGGTAACTCCGTGGATGAATGCAGCATGAATAATAAATTGAATTCCACTCGCCGAAACTTCGGACGTAAGTCCGCAGAGTTTCATAAATGTTTGTATCATGGTAATATATTTTTGAAGGAGACAGCATATGATTGAAGGCGTGAAGATAAAAAAACTTAAGGTAATCCCTGATGAGCGCGGGCGGTTGATGGAAATACTACGAAGTGATGATGAAGTTTTTGAGAAATTCGGGCAGGTTTATATGACCACTACAATGCCCGGAGCCGTAAAGGCCTGGCATTATCATAAGCTCCAGAATGACAATTTTGTCTGTGTCAAGGGTATGGCAAAGGTTGTGCTTTTTGACGGCAGAAAGGGTTCGAAAACAAGGGGCGAAATAAACGAATTCTTTATAGGAGATCATAATCAGATACTCCTTCATATCCCAAGAATGGCTTTTCACGGCTTTAAATGTATCAGCGAAAATGAATGCATTATTATTAATTGTCCCACGGAAAGATATAATTATAAAAAGCCGGATGAATATCGCCTTCCGGCGAATACTAGAAAAATAAAGTATAACTGGGCAAGGAAGGACGGCTAAAAAAATTGACGGAATGACGATTTGCAAATGACAATTTTAGGTAGGCAGCGAGAGCTCTGCCAAAAAAAATATATATATTACATTAATGTAAGACGTTAGGGGACTTTTAAAGACTTTTATGGACAGCTGTATTAGAGTAATCGTTTTTCAAAGGAGCGGACAATGAAGATTATGGTAACCGGCGGGGCGGGATTTATAGGAAGTAATTTTATCCGATATATGCTTTCAAGGTATAAAAATTATTCTATTGTTAACTTTGATAAATTGACGTATGCGGGGAATCTTGACAATCTGAAAGACCTTGAGAGAAGCCCAAGATAT
>JAZDIO010000060.1:0-20637 GCA_043804965.1 Candidatus Firestoneibacteriota bacterium
TTTTCCATAAGGGTTACCTCCAGCCGCTATTTCCGTAGCGGGCTCTGATTTGGTTTCGGTCAATACAATTTTACACTAAATTGTATCACCGAGGTAGCCCTTTCATAATATCAGTCCCAACAAGATAGAAAAACAATCCAATGATTACAAATAAAGCAACCACTACATAAAATATTACTCCCATTAATTTTGTTTTAAAATCATTCTCAACAAATTTGATTTCCCTTTTCTTATACATTTTTCCCTCCCAAAAGCAATACGGCGAAAAATTATATATATTTCTCTTGCCTTAGCCACTTCTCAAAATGTTTATAAATGGTAACCTTATCAGATCCCATTATTTTCTCGATTATATCAGTCCTGAGCACCTTTCTTTTCAAATAATCATCCAAAACAAGCCTCATTTTTCCTTCAGATATTACATACCTAAAAAAAAGACAGCCAGCGTCATACGAATTTATATTTTCTTTATTAATATCCGTTATTAAGCTATCCAGGGAAGGATCTTTTTTCTGTTTTAAATAATTCCCCAGAGAATAAGAATAATAATTCACCACAGTCACAGTATTTTCTTTTTTAAACGTCAGCGTTGGATCAAAAGGCGATATGGCCTTTACAAGACATTCGTCAATTTTATATGGTAATTCCCCGCCATAGGATATCCTGGTCAAAACATGAGTAATTTCATGAATTATTGTCCCATTACCCACCTCTTCATTGCCATATACAATATTACACCAGCAGGGTCTACCGTTATATTTGTAGATATTGTATGTATAATACCCGGCGTCACCCTTATCCATAAACGGCAAATCCAGCGCCTTATTGAATTTATCTTTTTCAGGGATCTTTTTGAAGTAGCATATTATTACTCTTGCCCATTCACTCTTGATGTCATACTCGCATATTGATTTATTCTTTTCTAATATTTCATCGACAGCTTTATTTACATCCGCTTGAACTTCTTTAATATTATCAATATTATAGATCCATACAAATCTATCATCTTTTGCAACTTTCAAATCCATACCGGCATTATTTACTTCAAGTCTTATCTTGTCGGTATCATTATAATTATCAAATAATCTGCGATTAATAGAATTATCATTAACAGATGAACCGCAAGAGCAGAAAACTGCCAGGCAAAAAAGAAAAATAATTGTTTGGTTTTTCATTGTACTTTCCTCTTTAAATCAAAAAGAAGCTGAAATCGGTTTATTGTAGCATAATTAATCAGAATGATTCTATCCTTTTCATTATCCCGGACGAAATAATGCCGCGCTCGTTTTTACTTCGGTTTGATAATTACCGTTACCGGTTTTCCGGTTTCTGCCAGATTTTTAATGTTCGAATCATAAGCGGAGTAACCGCTGGCGTCCGGAATTGTCGGGGAGGCATAGACGATTACGGCCCCGGGATCTTTAAAAGCAGCAATCAAAGAGCCTTCCTGCTCGGCAAGGAAAGCACCGGCCGCGATTTTACTGCCGCTAAAAACAAAATCACCGTTTTCCAAACCGCATTTTTTGACCCGGTCAAAAATGATTTCTTTCATGCCGAGTCTTTTTCCGTCAATTTCCACGAAAATATCCACCTTACTGCCTTTCGGCTCTGCGGAGTCATTTCTTACATTAATATTTTGACCGTATTCCAGGCCCAGGAGTATTAACCCTACCTGAAGATGGACAGGCCTGGTATCAGAGGTAAGAAGGGATTCATAGGCCTTGCCTTCTCCATTTACCGCCAGGTATTCTATCAAGCCTTCTTTCATTTCGACTTTAGCAGGGAAGGACAGTTCTCTTTTATTTTTATCCGCCGTGACACTGCCAATCTTGTAAACTCCTTCGGCAATTTTTACCGCTTCTTCTTTACCCTCTTTTACTTTGACAAGCACCGGATTCGCCAGAGAAACAAAAGCGCCGGAGTCGCCCGCATCTCCAAAATCAACGGTAATTTTCAAATCCTTTACACCTTTCAGATCCGCCGTTATCTTCCCGGCCTCCGCGCCCTTTTCAAGTTTTTTCTCAAATATCCTGTTTCCGTCCAAAGAAATTATCAAAACAGCATTGCCTGCAGCAGCAGAATCCTCTATACCCGCAAGACAGCTAAAAGAGGCGCAGCCGCCGTCAAGTTTATAAACAAGTTCTGTTTTTGCCTGGCAGGATACTCCTTTTTTATACTCTACATTGTTGATTTTTATAACAGTTCCTTTAAGATTTGAATCAGATTTCCAGGGCAGGTGAAAATTAAAATAAGGAGTTTCTTTTACTTCCCGGGGATTAAGATCTGAAAGATAGCCCGCCCCCGTGTTTTTAAAAGTTATATTATCAACCATTCCGGGTTCAAACTCAAAAAACGGTTGTTTTGTCCTTATGGTCCACATAGGCTCTATTGAATATTTGCCGGAGGAAAATCCAAAGTACCTGCCGGAATACCTGTCTTTATTCACAAGCTGAAGCGTTGCGATAAAATCCCTGCCTCCAAGATCCCTCCTGCCCATTACCGGCATAACAATTTTTTTTACCCTGTCAAAAGCAAGCTCAAGCTCCCCGAGATCGCTCGACACATTAACCTTGCCGTCTTTTATTGTCTTTAAGAAACACTTGAGTTCGTCCCCGTTTTTCAGAATCAGAACGGTAAAGTTCTTGTCAACAGGGAAAGGAGTTCCGTCATCGGCAATAATAAGCGCCGACAAGCTATTCGCGACCAGAGTTATCTCTCCAAAGCAGGTGCTCAGCGCCAAAGTACTGCCGTTAAACTCAATAACATCCCCGCTGATTCTGTCTCCATTTACAAGCACCGCTATTGCGGATTGTTTCTTCATATCAACTTTCTTTAAATTTCTATCTCTAACTTCTATCCGTGATATTTCCTCAAAGAGAGATTTTTTATCAGTTTTTCCGTCATCCTTTTTAAAAAACACTTCCTTATCCTTAATGGTTAATATCCTCCCCGAGACAGAAGTATCCTCATACATAAATAAGAGATCGGCGCGAACAACTGCGGTTATAATTGCAAGTAAAACAACTATTTTCTTAATCATACGCTCCCTTCTTTTCTAAAATTTTCTTCTTATTTTTATCTTTCAAACAACGGCAGATATCCGTAGGGAAGTTCCAGGGTCAACGCTGCAAGAGCCGTAGCATAAACAGGTCCGTAGGACGCACTTTTAAAACTACCGTCACCCTGCTGAACCGATAACAGAGTCTCTCTTATCCGGCTAAACCAGACCTTCCAGTACTCCCCGCCTCTCTGGAACATCAATTGATTGCAATAATACAAGCCATAATAAAAATGAGTCTCTATCTCGCTATATCTTGATTTCAATACAAAGTCCGCGCCTTTTTCCACTTCCGAAGAAGTATAATCACCAAGCGCCATTAAAGAAAGGACTCCGGCGCCGGTCCTCTGCCACCCTCCTCCGCCCTGTCCCGGCTGATAGGACATACTCCCATTTGCGCTACTGCAGGAAAGCAGATATTTCATCGCGCCTTCCACCGTCTCTTTCGGAATTATTATGCCGACATCCCTGGCCGCGCGAAGAGCTTGAACCTGGCAGGATGTTACGGTAACATCATCATCAGCTATCCTCGGCTGGTATCTCCATCCCCCTTTTTTATTCTGGCAGGAGATGATAAGATTGACGGCATTTTGAACCACAGGCTTATATTCTTCCTTTCTTGTCATCCCGTAAAGTTCGCACATTGCCACCGCAGCAAAACCATGCTCATACATAGACTGTCCGATAAGACCGTCAGTCCTCTGTTTGGAAACAAGAAAATCCCCTATCTTTTTAACATTTTCACTGTACTTTCCCCTTCCCGGAACATTTCCGCCGGCAAGAAAAGCAAGACCTGCAAAACCGACAATAGCCGGATTTTGGCCCAGCTGTATTTTCCCGAAACTCCCGTCTTTCTGCTGGTTTTTCGAAAGCCATTCCAAAGCATAATCAGCCGCTTTCTCGCTAGCGGGAGTTCCAAGATAATCATTTTGAGAAGAAAAAAGAGATAAAGGAAAAAAAGTAATTATTATAATAAAAATGGAAGTTTTTTTCATTATTTTAAATCCCCTTCTTCAGCAAGTTTTTTATAATAACCTTTTATTACATCCATATATTCAACAGGGATAGAATCCTTCATCGAGTCAATCATATTTTTTTGAACCTCCGGAGGAAGATCCCCCCAGCTTGTTGACTCTAAATTTACTTCTTTTCTTTCTCCGCCCTTATCCCTAGGCCCGGTCCCAACACCCCCGCCGCCAGCGCCTTGCCCTTTTCCCTGTCCTTGCCCTTGTCCTTGCCCTTCTCCCTTCCCTTGCCCTTGCCCTTGTCCTTGCCCTTCTCCCTGCCCTTGTCCTTCCCCTTGCTGCTCCATTTCTTTCAATAAATTATCCATTTGTTTTAGAAGATTCTCCTGAACTTGCTGTGTTCCCCTCCCTGCATCATTCTGATTTAACCGACTCCTTGAGTTCTCCATAGTTCTTACCATATCATCAATTTTTTTTGCTTCCTCTGATGTTTTAGTGTTATTTCTCAGCTGTTTTGCTGTATCTTCCATCTGATTTTTCGCCTCATTTTGCTTTTTTGCCAGATCTTTCATTGTTTCCGTATCCGGATCATGAAGGCTCCCTTGTTTCTTTGTTTCATTATTAATATCCGCCTGCTGATCCGAAGCCTGCCTCGCAGAATCCAGAGCATTTTGCAGATTATTTAAAACTTGGGAATCAGAATCCGTCTCCTGCGCCGTATTCTTCCTTCTGAGTTTTTCCAGATCATTGATAATTTTCTTGATCATATCTTCCGTCTTTTCCTGCTCAACAAAAGAAACACTCAATTTCATATTTATTAAATATCCGCTCAGTTTTTCCATTTTTACTACCAGAGGCATATACTGCCTTTCAATAATAGACAAGCCTTTTGAAATTTCCGCATCAGTTTTTGCCAGGTCTTTCACCGCCTTCCAGGTCTTAGCCCCCAGCAAATCCACCTTATCCTTCAGAGCATTCTCCCCGTTCGCCAGCTCTAAAACAGATGCCTTTTCTGAAGGCCCCAGGTCTGCTTCTTTCAGCCCAATAGCCTTTTTTGCGAAAAGCTTTGTTGCCGACGACAGCTCTCTCCGGCTTATAAGAATTTTTTGGGCATCCGCAATAAGTTCTTCAATAACATCAATTTTTCCCAGAGAATCCCTGAGTTTTTCAAGCTGTTTAATAATCTCCGACTGCTCTTTTGAAGCATTACTCAACTCCGACTTTGCTTTTGCCCGATCCTGCTCAAATACAGCTTGGGAAATTGTATCAGAAGCCTTCCTCATTTCGTTATTTGCAAGAGCATCAAGAACTTTTTTCATTGCTTCCCTGTTTCTAAGTTCAGCGGTATGGGCAAGCTCATTTGCTTTCCTTTTTTCAATAAGTTCTTTCATGATATCCGCTATTTGACCGGTTTTCAAAGCCGCATCTTTCTGTTCCAGAGCCGCTTCTTCCGTTTTTTCTTTTTCTTTATCCCCCTGATTTTTTGCTTCCCCGGCAGAATCGACTTTTGTTTTTGAGGAAACTTCCAGATCTATTACGGCCTGAAGTTCTTCTTTTATTTTCTGTTCCTCCTGTCTTATTTGAACCATAACTTCTGCTTTATCAATTATCGTAAGAAACCGATGAAGAGATGCGCCCTCTTGAGGTAGGGCCGGGTTATTATCAGCCGCTGTAATATAAAATTCTATTTTTTTGCCGACCTCAAGCGGGAGCTCTCGAAGTTCAAAGGTATAAATATCGGAAATAACTTTACTTTTTTGTTTAATTTTCAGGGGAAGGGATGTTACCGCTCCATTTTCTGATATTTTATATTTTAAAAACACTTTTGAAACCCCAAAATCATCGGCCGCCCTGAAACTGACAGGAACCGCCGCGATTCTTGTGACTGAAATATCAACAGACGGCTCGGAAATATCGCAGACAGGAGGATTATCAGGCAGCGCCCGCATTGTGAACTCAGGAGGGTTCTGATTTGTAAATCCTTCAATACTTACAAGTTTAATTTTCAGAGCCGTATCCTTATTTACTGTTATTGCAGCAAATAACCCGGTATTATTTTTCACTTTCATAGGCACAACACTTCCGTCAGCAAACTCTATATTACCTTTGTCTATTTCGGTGTTAGCAAGACACTCAAACTGAACCTGGGTCCCTATAAGAGCGGTTATGTCCCCCCCGGGAGTATCCTCGGTTCTTCCTTCCATCCCTGTATAACAGGGATATACATACCGAAGCACTGATTTTATAACGGCAGGCCTTTCCTTTGCCAGAAGGTCATATTGATTTGTTTTACCGTCGCCGGAAGTGATGTAATACCTGAAGGAATTCACCACCCCGTTAAATTCCAGGTCGAACTTTCCGGCTGAGACTTTTTTCATGCTCGCGCGCTCCCATTCTCCGCCTGCAGGTTTATAAAATAAAAAAGACTCTTCTTTAATAACACCTGTAAGGGCCGCTTTAATTACTATATCTTCGCCTTTTAAAACAGTTTTATTTTTAGGGACAACTTCAATCTTTGTGAAGGAGAAAGGGGCAATGTCCTTACCCGGCATGACAACACGCATAAACCAGGTTTTAACCGCTTCCGGATACGAAGCGGAATATTTTACAACCGCAGCCAGCATCCCCGCAAAAAATACCGCCAGTACAACAAGCCTGAGTCTTTTGTAAATTCTTGAATACTCTATTTTCCCGACATGTTTTAAGGTTTCCAGCTGAAGAGCATCAATCATGGATTTTGAACCCTGGAGGTATTCAGGTTGTTTTGCCCGCTTTAACTGAACAGCGGATATAAGCATGGACTTCAGCGACGGATTTTTCTCCTCAAGAGCCAGAGCTATGGTATCCTCATCTATCCTTTTAGCTGCGGGAAGAAGCACATCTACAACAAGCACCGAAAGAATTACGGCTAAACTGCCGCCCGCAAGAATATAGCGCCCCAGATAGTTCAGCTTAAAGAACATATCTATATAAAAACCGGAAATCAGCACTATCAAAAGAGAAAGAACAACCACTTCAATACCTTCCAGTATCAAAAGCGTCTTCCAGTATCTTCTAACAGCATTTATCTTGGATGTTATTTTATCTTTGTTCACTTCATATCTCCAGATTTCCTGTTCTGCCATATTATTTAAAATAATTACGAATTACAACATAAGGTTTTATATACAACCTTCATTATATTGTACTTCTTACTTAAACTTTTCACATTAAATTCTTATTTCTTCTTATAAACCACTCAATCCCTGTCAGAAGCACAAACAACAATATTACAAATGGGGATTCCTTAAGTCCCTTTTCTGTTTTAATCGTAACTTTTGGTTTTGCCTTTATGACTTTGTCGGCCACGCCCGAAGCCGCGGAACACTTCAAATACTCGCCCTTCGAAACTTCAGCAATACTTTTAAGAAGTTCCTCGTTCAATTCCGGCGCTTCATACTCCATATTCGGGATCTCCACGCTTATATCTGCTTTAACTTTCCTGGCCTCGATCGGAAGCTTGGGATGCTCCACCCAAATTTTAAAATCCCCTCCCAGAGCAGGGGTAAACTCGCCGCTATAAAGCGCCGAATCTTTTGCCCTACAAGTTAAAGTAAAGGCTTCTTTTTTACCGTCAACCCCGGAAAAAAAAGCCGGTACTTCGAAATCCTTTATTCCCGTAAATTCTTTCATGGTTATCCGCGCTGTCACAAATACTTTTTCCCCTGCCGTATATTTTTTCTTGTCAGTTTCGAGTTTTAAATATTTATCCTCAGAGGCGGCTTTTTCCGGACCCAGCCAACGGATAATCTGCCCGAAAACCCTGTAGAAATATCTGTTCTCATTTCTAAACCGCCACCGCCAGATATCATCGGAAGTAAAAAGCATTACCTTTCCGTTTCCAAGACGCTGAGACGCGGCAAACACATTACCGCCTGCCGCAACATTTTTATATTTTGCATAAATAAGCGCTCCCGGCTTTTCTCTCGCGCTTTTTAAAGCCCAATACACGCCCTCCAGCCCTTTCCAGGTCTTATCATTTTGAGCCGGTATATCCTCCAGCATAAAAAACGGGCTGGATTTTCCGTCACTTTCCAGACCTATTTTAAATGGAACAAAAGAAGCAAACGAACCGCTCTCGAGTCCTACGGGAAACAGACGTTCCAGTTCCGGTATTCTGCCGGCGGGCGCCGCCCACCTCTCCCCGGGAAGGAAAAACAGCCCCCCGCCTTTTTCCGCCGCAAAAGCTTTTATATTTTCAAGCTGTAAAGAGTTGAAATAATTCCTGCCTATATCGCCTATTATTATAACATCATATCCAAAAAGATGCTCTCTGGTCTTCGGAAAACCCGCAATGGGGAGGCTCCCTTCGCTGAAATTTCCAGGATCCACCGTCTCGAGGATACCGCTTAAACTTATTCCTTTATCCCTTTTCAAGGATCTTATTAAATACCGGTAAAGCCATCTCGGATAACCGTCCGCATACAGGACCTTTAATTTATCATCGGTCACCTTGATCTTTACGGTTTTTTTATTGTTAATATCGGAAACTTCATCAACTTGAGGAGGAATAAAGACAGAATAATCATTTTCCCCTGTTTCTTCAGCCAGAAAATTAAGATTAACCTCGGCTTTATTATTTTTTTCGCTAAGCTGAACCTGTTCTTCTTTTATAACCCTTCCTTTCCGCAGCACCTGTACCGAAACAAACAACGATTTATAGCCTCTGTTTTCTATTGTCGCGGCCAGATTTACAACGTCGCCCTTTACGGCCGTTTCTTCGGAAAAGACATTGGTAACAGCGATATCTTTTTTAATTCCGGGATCCCCGATTCCGACAGGATACACGGGAATGCCTTTCTCTCCCGCCAGTTCTGCCACATCCTTCGGATCCTCGCCTGAATTGCTGCCTCCGTCCGTGATAAGGATAATCCCGGCGACCGGCTGGCCTGCCAGATCATCAAGGACTTTTCTCAAGGCTGCGCCAATTGACGTTGAATATCCGGACTTATCAACATTCAGCTTAAACACCGGATCTTTTTTCTCTTTTTCATAATCAATTTCCACAGGTTCATTCGAGAATAAATACATTTTCATTCTGTATTTTTGTTCAAGTTTTCTCAGCACAGCTTGAGACCGGTCATTTATAATTTTATTCGCAAAATCCATTCTGACTCCGGCATCATCTTTAATAGACATCGAAAGCGACTTATCAACCAGTACGACCGCAAAAGGTTTATAATAACTTGACTGTTCTATCACAAGCACCGGCTCCAGAAAAACAGCCAGCAGAAACAATATTATCGTAATCCTGAGTAAAGCGAGCGTTATTTTCATTCTGCGGGATACGATATCGAGTTCTATTATATACAAGTAAGCAACAAAAAGAGAAAGCAAAAGCCCCAGAAAAATAACGGGGAAAAACGCTCCCTTATTCAAAAAAGTAAAACTCAGGGAATCTATACCCGAACCGCCCGCGGCGCCGATACCGAATATTTTTAGAATTAAATCTCCCATTTACACCCTTTTTCCAAATCTGTAAGCCAGATACGATTCAACAGCCAGCATCAAAACAGCAATAAGAAGGAGTTCTTTCCATATACCGATTCCGTGCCTGCCCTGCAAAATCAGCTCTTTTGCATCAGCCTCTGCGTCAATAAAAACAAACCTTTCTGCAGTCGCCAGTTTCATAATATATTCTTTTTTTGCTCTTTCAGTATCCGATTCACTTTTCGTTTCCAGGTTTATCGCATAGTAATCATATTCATCCCGGAATAAAAGTTTATAAAAACCCGCCTCAAGCGTATCTTCATATTCCATAATACGGCCCTCAGGATTAACGGAAGACTTATAAACCGCCTGCTTGCCGCCAGGAGTGAAAAGCTTAACATCCTGTGAAGTTCCAAAAGGCATAATCCTCTTAATTTTATCGGCAATCTTAAGATTGCGGCGCTCCTCGGTGCCGCTTGACAGGTAATAGACCGTCTCGTACAGGAGAGGCAGGAACATGGGTTTGATAACAAGATCGCTCCAGCGCCTGTTTGCTCCGGTCGCGATTATAACCGTATTTCCTTTTCCGCATTTTTTTGACACGACCGCGGGCATCCCGTTGTTAAAAACAGCCAGTACGGATACACTCGGGTCCGAAAGATCCGCTTTTAATTCATAAAAACTCCCAAAACGTGTTTTTTTCAATTCTTTTATTTCTTTTTCCTTGAACTTGGACATCAACGGATGCCCTGTGTTTATTTTGTCGATAAAAAATGTGTCCCCTTCTTTCTCGGGCTCAACCTTGCTGCCTAGGAAGCAGGGAAGAATGCCGCTTTTTTCCTTATAAAAACGGGAATTATAATATCCCGGATTAACCAGATCTCCCGCGAAAAAAAGCACACCGTTGCCGTTTCGCACATAAGTATCAAGAGGCAGGACCATTTCCTCCGGGAGATAAGACACATTAGAAAGTATTACTGCTTTATTTCCGCTTAATTGATTAATATTAAACGACGAATAATCGCACACCGAAGAAGAAATAACTTTTTTCTTGCCGATATCTTCAGGTCCATAAGGTGAAAAAGCAAAAGAAAGAAAACCGCTCTCTCCTCCAAATTTCCTTTTTGAAGGCTTACCATCGACAATAAGCACGGGAACAGAACCCCGTATGCTGACACAAAAATACGCCCTGTTATCCAAAAGCAACGGGTCAGCGGAAATCTCAATGTAGCCCGTATTTATACCTGTGGCGCTGAACTTATGATAAAAAGCAACCGGTTCGGCTCGGCCTGACCTTATCACCAGGCGCTTGCTGTCTCTCAGCCTGTCGTTGATATACAAATCCGCCACGCAGTCAAGCACATCTTTTTTACTGTAATTAGCGACCTCAGCGGTAATACGCACCGGAAGTACGGTATCCACGACTTCCCTTGAGAAATTTATTCCGGTAATTGCATTATTTCCGGGATTTGCCCCGCCTGTTTTAACCAGAAATATTGAAACCTTGCCGGAAAGTTCGGAAAAAACATTTTTTATATCATTTCCCGCTTCACGGAACATGGAGGCCTGGCAATCGGAAATAATATAAATTTCTTTTGACGCTTCCTTTGAATTTTTTATAAGCTCTGCGGCAATCTGCAGGGCGCCGCCAAGATCATTGCCGGAATTCCCGATTTTCAAGTCTTCCAGTACTTTTTTCGCGGCAGAAAGTTGATAGGTCGGCTCTTTAATAACAGCTTTTGCTTTCCAGCCCGAAGCAATGACAGAAACTGAATCTCCCTGCCTGAGAAGACCTGTAATCTCGGAAGCTTTTTGTTTCGCTATATCAAAAAGATCCTTATTCCCCTGCTTCTCGCTCATACTGTAGGAATTATCAAGTATTATAGCCGCATATGCGGCGGATTTTCCCTTAATACCGGGAAAAGACGGCGCCTTAATTAACGGCTGACTTATGGCCAGAACAACGAAAGCGACGGCAAGACACCTAAAAAGGAGCAGCAAGAGATACCTGAGTTTCAGCATACTTCTGGATTTTTTCTGTGATTTCAGTAAAAATTCCATCGCAGCCCACTTCACTTCCTTATAACGCCTGCGGTGAAACAAATGGATAATAACGGGCACGGAAATAAATAAGCCGAAGAAAAGCAGGAGCGGATTCAGGATAGTAAAGCCCATCAGCGCCGTCTCCCTGTCCTGGTCGTTAAATATTTGCTTAATTTTAAATCCATGGGTTCATCCGTCAGCATCTGGACATAATCTATTCTTTTTTCCCGGCAGCCTTTTTTCATTTCCTCTTCGAATTTTTTAAAGTTCGCAAGATACCCTTCTCTGAGAGCCCAGGCTTCCGCAAGAATGTCGCCTTTTTCTTCCAATCCTTTAAAAAGGGTCATTTCCTGAAAAGGGAAAGTAATCTCCGCGCGGTCCAGGATATGAAAAACTATGACTTCGTGCTTCTTATGTTTAAGGTGCGCAAGCCCAAGCAGGGTCTTTTCAATATCCGAGAAAAAATCCGAAATGATAATAACCAGCCCTCTTTTCTTTATTCTCTCCGCGAGATCGTGAAAAACAGCGCTGATATCCGTTTTTAGTCCGGGTTTTGCAAGCTCAAGCTCGCGCAGAATCAGCCTGAAATGCTTGGGGTTATTTCTCGGAGGCAGATAACTTTTAACATTATCATCAAAGGTAACCAGCCCGCAGGAATCGCGCTGCTGAAGCAAAAGATAGCTGATTGAAGCAGCCAGAAGGGAACCGTATTCAAGCTTCGACGCCCTCCTGCTTCCGTAAAGCATCGATTCACTCGTATCAAGAAGGACATAACAGCGCATGTTGGTCTCTTCTTCATATTGCTTAATAAAGAACCTGTCGGACCTGGCGTAGACCCTCCAGTCAATATGTTTTATCTCATCTCCCTGGACATATTCCCGGTGTTCCGCAAATTCAACGGAAATACCGTGATACGGACTCTTATGAAGGCCGGTAACAATACCTTCTACAACCTGCCGGGCTTTAAGTTCCAACGCAGCCACACGGTTTAAGACCCTGGGATTAAAATATTTATTAAAAATTTCCGCCATTGAACTCCCCTGTTCGAAAAAGACGTCCCTAAAGGTCAATAACGTCTTACACTGACGTGTTATCACCCCACCTCAATGTAAACCTAGACCCCGGCACTTAGGACCTGATGCTACTTAGTGGTCTTGGATATTGCCATAAGTATTCTTTTTATTATCTCCTCCGTACTGATACCTTCCGATTCAGCGGTAAAGTTAAGAAGAATCCTATGACGAAGAACTGCGTGCGCGACAGCTTCCACATCATCGCAAGAGACATAATACTGCCCCCTAAGGATAGCGCGGGCTTTGCCTCCCAAAATAAGATACTGGCTTGCGCGCGGACCGGCTCCCCAACTGACATATTCTTTAATAAAATCAGGAACCTTCTCCCCTCCGGGTCTTGTATATTTCACTATGTTATAAGCGTATTTTATCACATGCTCGGCAACAGGCACCTTCCTGACAATATCCTGCAATTGAATAATCGTTTTACCGTCCAGCACCTGTTCAAGCTCCGGGTTAAAACCTGAAGTAGTGGCCCTCATTATCTTCAGCTCTTCACCTTCAGAAGGATAACCCACATGGGTTTTAAACATAAATCTGTCAAGCTGGGCCTCGGGAAGCGGGTACGTACCTTCCTGCTCCACCGGATTTTGAGTCGCAAGTACAAAAAAAGGTTCTTCCAGCGTGTACGTCCTTCCTCCGGTAGACACCCTGTGCTCCTGCATGGCTTCTAAAAGGGCCGCCTGAGTCTTAGGCGGAGCGCGGTTAATTTCATCAGCTAAAATGATGTTGGAAAATATCGGCCCCATAAGGAATTTGAATTCTCTCTCCTTGGTTATCCTGTCTTCTTGAATTACCTCAGTACCCGTAATATCCGAGGGCATAAGGTCCGGAGTAAACTGAATCCTTTTGAATTTTAAAGAAAGCGCCCGGGATAAAGTACTTATGAGCAAGGTCTTTGCCAGCCCTGGAACCCCTTCAAGAAGCACATGTCCCCTCGCAAAAATACAAATAAGAAGTTCATCTATAACTCTTTCCTGTCCTACTATGACTTTCGCAAGCTCTTCTTTTATTTTTTCATGCGCTTCACGAAGCTTCTCCACAGCCGCAAGATCCTGTTTACCCGGTTCAAGTTCTTTTTCTTCTGACATAAAGTCCTCCCAAAATGAATAGTCTATAACGTCCATAATGTCTAAAAGTCCGTAACGTCTTACATCAATATATTATAATGAAATTAAATACCACGATAATTTTAAACTTTGTACTTCGTACTTACACCTGTTATTTCTTCTTCACTGCTCCCGAAAAACACGTCAAAAACTGTCCCTTAACAAGGATCGTCTTATCTTCGTATAAAAAACAGCTGACCGGCCAGTTCCTATCGTAAGATGCCAGCCGGAGCGCTTTATCCCCCCATAATTCAGCTTTTGAGGTCCCGGCATCATATACTTCAAGGAACTCTCCCGAATTCACAAGTAATTTATTACCCAGAGAATAAATCCAGGAAATATTGCGCTGCATTTCAGGAGACTTCACCACCTTGTTTACCTTAGCTGCCGCAAAAGCTCCTTTTCCTGCGCCCTTTTTTACTTCAGTTTTATAAGTTACATACGTGTCCCTTATCCACTTTTTTTCCAGAGCAGCTTTATCAACACAAATCAGATTACGGCCTGTATTCAAGTAAATATTTGATTCCGACATGCCGGACGGATAAAAATCCCAAGCAGCCTTATTTCCGCCAAACCTGTTTGTCATTAACACCAGTCCGTTTTCAGGTCTTATCTTATATATTACACCCTCTTCAGTAATAATGTAAAGAAAAGCATTATCGTGCATCATTTCAAGATTTCTAATTCCTGATTGAAGATCCGCGTTCCAGCGCTTTATGCCTGTTGCCGCGTCAAAACAACATAAAATCATGGTGTTTTTTTCAACAGCATAAACAGCAGCGCCAAAAAATACCGGCATATGAAATTCCCCCGCTATTTCATAAACCATTTTTCCGTCGCTTCTGCTCAAAGCAAAAACCCCTTCATTAGGATTAAATACCACCAGGAGGTTATCGGTTACATCAATCTTATACGGCAAAAATGTCGGGGTTATCCTTTTAGCCGGTTTCCATTCAAAATTAAAGGACAAGGCCTTTGTATCCAGTCCGTAAATATTAAAATCCGGACCGCAGAAATATACTTCAAAACGGCCGCCTGCAATAGCCTTTGGAAAAACACCATAACCGCCGTAATCAACCCGAGCCAGCCTGTTTTTAAACAGCAGGTTCTCTTTTACCGGTTTTCCCGTTCCCGGATCAAAAATACTTACTCCGGCTTCATTTGCAAAATAAATCCTGTTATCAATCAAAATGGGAACATACGCATTTGAAGAATTCCTTACTGACGCTTTCCATACCGGAGGAACATTTACCCCTGAATTTCTTCCGGAAACAAGAATTTTCTCGGAGAAATATTCCTTCAAATCCTCTTTTTTTACGCGCATATAGTAATCCGCCGCAATTTTAAGATTCTGTTCAGGTTTAAAATACGCGCCCTTTAAATCTTCCATTGTTTTTGAACAATACTCCGCCAATTTCACATCTTTGGTTTTCTCGTAACAATTCATAAGGAGCCAGGCGACCTCGGTCTGTTCAGGCTTTTGCTCAAACACCCGTTTTTCCTTCCAGAAAAATTTTTCCAGAATATTTTTACAATTAATAAAATCCCCTTTATTGTAAAAACTGCGGGCGGCACGCAATGCGATTTCCTCAAAACTTGTTTTTATTTTTTCTTTTTTATCCCCTTCAGGGAGAGTTCTCAATAATCCGGTAAATTTATCTATACTTTCTAAATATTCCCCGTCCTTATATTCGGCCCGCGCCCGGCATACGGCAGCGGCTGCGAAATCCGGGTCTGCTGCGGCTGCTTTTGAAGAAGCGAAAAGGCAATACTCTTTATCCTGGAAAAATACAAGTTCCCCGTTATAGACCAGTAAAACACCGTCCTCTGCCGGAAAAATCCCGGTAACTTTATAATCAAGCCGGAATTGCCTTATATCTTTTCCTGAAAGATCCGCCAGGCAAAACCCAGCATTCGCAGGGAAATAAAACCACCCGTTACGGAATGTGACTTTACCCGAACGGCCCGTCCCCTCCGTTTTTAAAAGAGTTGTTTTCTTTCCGTCAGTTATTGAAATCCGGTTTATTTTGCAGGTATCAGCCGTATAAATAAAATCCCCGGACCCGCAAATCAACGTTTCATAACTGCTGCGCCCTGCCTCCCAGAGTTTTTCTCCGGTCATTCTTGAAACAGCAATCAATACTTTTTTGTACCTGGGCGCATAATATACCGCCCTGCTGTCGATCAGCATATTCTTGTACGGAGGCGATCTTTCAAAAAGCATGTTTTCACTTATCTTTTCCGCATCAGGAGGGCAGCCGTAAATCCAGTTGATATTCCCTGAATATTTATCCACAGAGGCAATTGTAAACAGATTTGTCTCCACAAACAGCTCGTCACCGCTTATAATCGGAGCAGGAGCATTTACAAACATATATTGTTCCTGGCTTCCCCCGCCCATATTTACAGTCCATTTTAAATTTTTTCTTCCTTTTTCGGTTTTTACAAGACAGTATTGGCTGAAAGAATCTTTTTTGGAAATTAACCCCAAGTAAACATCAGCACCTTCTACCGCCGGAAGATTAAAACTTGCGGTAAACTTCATTTTTTCAGAGCTTAATTGTTCGCCTTTCAGGGACGACCCGAGTATTTCGCCTTTTTTCGGGTCAATTACGCCGTAAGCAACTCCCGGCAGAGAATATCCTGCCGCAAGAAGGACAGAATTAACCGCAAGCCCCGGCCCGCAGACCGCAGGATAAAAAGCGGCATTCAATTTGTAACCAAGGTCCAACTTCCATTCCGGCTCTCCCCACTCTTTATTGAGAGCGTAAATAATATTTTCCGTCAACACATATACTTTATCCCCCAAAAGAACAGGTTCGCTTCTTTCAAAAGGATTATCCGACAATTTAACACCTTTCCATTTCATTGAAACTTCGCCGCTTTTAAACGGGAATTCCGGCAGGGTTTCCGCTGTTTCAACGTTTTTTACTTTCTCGGAAGCTATACACCCCGCTCTCCCGCTCTTTCCTCCAATTTCAATTACCGTCTCCGGATACTTTTCTATAATTTCCTTGTAAAGTCCTAGCGCTTCCTGTTTCCGTTCCAGCTTTTCAAGGCATATCGCCGTTTTAAACATTCCTAAAACAGTTTTATCCTTCAACAATCCAAATGAAAGATAGGCGTCAGTATAGTTTCCTTCTGAAAGATAATAATCGGAAAGAGTTTCTCTTGCTTTTTCGGCAAAAGAACTCGCTCCGTAAATCAGAAGGAGTTCTTTTAAAGCCGCTTTATCCGCCGACGCAATTGCTTTGTTGTACAGTTCTTCCGCTCGGGAATCAAAAAGCATACGGTAGGTTTTAATAATATTATCGCCGGCTCTGAAAAGTTTTTCAGTGAGGAATAAGCAGGCAGGAACAAATTCATAGTTATTTTTCTTTATAACAAGAAAAGGGCTTCTGTCAATGCCTTCCTGCAGGGTTCTTACGGCCCCTTCAGAATCATTATCTTTCAGCTTATTATCAAAATCCAAAAGGACAGTATCTGCTTCAAAAAAGGCGGGTTGATGCACAAATGAACTGGGAATGTACTCTTCAGAAGAGAAATATGAGCAGAATATAAAGATAAGGAGGAGAAGCCCGGGTATTAGCTTTCTTTTTACCACTACCGCTCCTTTCACTATCATAATCAGTGGAATCCTGCAGCTTTGCAATCCGCGGAATCGAACCCGAAATTTCCACCATACTTAATTATAGGTTATCGGGTTCTCACTCTTCGCAGTAACTTAAAGTTAGCAGGCTATACGCCGTAGCAAGTTCTTTCTTGCTTTCCCACCACCTGTCGGTATCATTAATCCAGTACCCTTCAGGTTTCTGAAGCGAAACCACTTTATCCGACAACTCCTTTGCCCAGACATGCTCCGCGCCTTTTTCATCTCTTATGCTTTTCTCACCAAAAACTTTCAGAGCCTTCGCAAAAGTATGATAGTAATAATACAATCCCTGGGTTCCCATATTCGGGTTTTCATTGACGGTATAATTATCTCTTATCCAGTTAATAGCGGCAATAACTCTCGGATTATGCCTGTCAACATTACAGTAAATGAAGCTTTTCAAACCGGCATAGGTCATACTTCCGTATGATTTTGATTCTTTCGCCTTGCTCTCCCCGTCCGGAGAGTAGATAAAACCTCCGTCCGTCCCTGCCCACTTCTGATCATTTGAACCTTTCAGGTTCTGGCATCTGGAAATAAAAAATATCGCCCGTTCAAAAACCTCCTCATCATTTTTATTTACCGGAGCCATAAATATATGATCGGATCCCGAGGTTACCTTCAAAGCCTCCAGCGCATGCTGAAGATTTGAAAAATCCGGTTTCATATGACTGTCATAACCGATTCCGCCGTAATATTTGTCGTCTGATTCCACCCGGTCCCCGTTTCCGACCTGTATTTTTTTCAACCACTCTCTTGCCTTTTCTATAACTTTCTCATATTTAGAATTTTTCGTTTCATAAAGCGTCATCACGCAGATAGAAGTATTGTAACACCCCATATTATCCACAGCTATTGACCCGTCTTCCTTCGCGCATTTCAAAATGAACTCAATCCCTTTCCTTACCGCAGGGTCTTCCTCTGTTGCTCCGTTATGAAGAAACGAAGATACACAAAGCGCCGTAATAGCCGGATAATCCATAAAAGCCCCATTTTCTTTCTGCTGAGTCCGAAGCCACTTTAACCCGGAATCCACCGCCTCTTTTTGGGTCTTCGCAGCAAAGTACGGGGGGAAAAACAGAAGTACAATTAAAAACAGCATAGTTTTTTGTCTCGGCACACTCATTGTACCCTCCTAATTCTACATAACTACATTATTATTTTAACATAAAATCCCGCTTATTTTTGATTAATTTTAATTAATAATTTTAAACTACCCGCAGGAGATGGAAAAAACCTCCGGTAAAAAAGAAATTAGAACAAAAGACGATGCAAAAGAAGCTTTTAGAGAAGGTAAAATAGCGTCTACGGAATATATTAAACTGATTAAAGAATTGCCGGATAAATAATTAAAATCAAATAAATTTTACGTGTAATTCCTCGGTTTTCTGTGGATTTTTATTAGTCTCCTCCTCCTGCCCTAGGCAGATTTTCCTGCGGGTAGTTTAAAATTATTAATCCTGCATCCGTTATATCAAAATATAAATAGAGCATGCAAAATGGCTAAAAGTGTTGTATAATAAGGGTAATAGAGGATTTTAAGCGGTTAAAAGGAGGACACCAAGTGGGTGAAGCCAAAAAACACTGTTTTAAGCTCAATTTTGCCGACAATGTAATGGCATATTTTAAGGGTTCAGAAATTACATCAGATGGCGGATTACTTGCGATTAGAGAACTTGATGAAAAGATTGGTCTGACGGCAATGTCAGAAAATTATCTGACTGAAAAAAGATACGGAAGAAATGTTCAACACAACTTAACCGAACTTTTAAGGCAATCAGTCTACAGTCGTTTGGCCGGCTACGAGGATGTTAACGATGCCAATCAACTAAGAAACGATCCTTCTTTAAGGATAGTACTTGGCGAACGAGCATTAAAGAAAAATGGTAGCAGTGAAAGCACTGTTGGTAAATTTGAAACAGAAATACTTACGGAAGGAAACAACCTGGAAAAGCTCGATGAAATGCTAATGAATTGGATAGCCAAAGTTGATGCGATTAGAGGCGTTAAAGAAATAGTGCTTGATATAGATTCCTCAGAAAGTCCGGTTTATGGCCATCAGGAAGGAAGTGCTTACAATGGTTATTTTGAATCAAAATGTTATCATCCAATTTTCTGTTTTAATCAGTATGGAGATTGTCTTAAGGCAAAATTAAGACCTGGGAATGTCCATAGCGCTGACGAGTGGCTGGGTTTTATTGAACCCATATTAAAATATTATGTTGAAAAAGAATTTAAAGTTACCCTACGTGCCGATGCGGCGTTTGGGATACCAAGGCTATATGAACTGTGCGAAGAACTTGGCGTAGACTATGTCATTAGGCTAAAAGAGAATAATTGCCTTGCAGAAGAGATATCCGACTTATTGATAAAACCCGTTGAGAAAATTAAAGACAAGTATATTACTCTGTATAAGGATTTTATGTATCAAGCTAAGTCGTGGGATAAGGCAAGAAGAGTTATTGCAAAAATAGAACATCACCCGGATGAATTGTTTCCACGGGTTGGATTTATTATAACGAATTTAAAATGGCAAAATAAGAAGGTAGTTAAATTTTACAACAAACGGGGAACCTGCGAACAGTGGATCAAGGAAGGAAAAAATACCCTGACTTGGACCAAATTATCCTGCAAAAGATTCAAGGAAAACGAGGCAAGGTTAAAATTATTTCTTTTGGCCTACGATTTAGGCAATTTTCTAAGGACTCTGGTTTTACCGAAGAAAATAAAGCACTGGTCTTTAAAAACGATACAGTTAAAGTTGATAAAGACAGGCGGCAGGTTAATCAAGCATGCCCGATATTATTGTCTGTTATTAGCCGAGGTTTCTATCACAGAGAAGATATTCTCCGGCTTAATGAATAATATCCGAAAGTTAAGTCCGGCAAGCGGTTGATAAAATTGAACCGATAACATATTGGCAAGGGATTAAATACAAATGGATGAGCAGGCTTGTCTAAAAACAGGAAATTTAAGGATATTCGGCTGGAAATTGGTCTATTTGAGTAGTTTAGAAGAAAATACTTCACCAAAATCAAAAAATAATTTTTTTTCTATTGACTTAACCACTTTCTACGATATAATTAAGTGTAGAGACAGGTTGGGATTTTTGATATGACGGAAACAAGTCAATATATTTTTTTTCTCCGAAAAGATAATACATCCGCCCTAAGAACACGAGGTCAGCAGAATCGTCTAAGAACAGCTTTACAAACAGCTCCGCTGATTTCTTTTCAAGCGCCTCTAAAAGTTTCTTCTTTTCCAGAAG
>JAZDIO010000061.1:0-3566 GCA_043804965.1 Candidatus Firestoneibacteriota bacterium
CAGCCCGGAGACGGTTATATCTATCGGCTTGAGGGAGTCAAAGTTGACTTAGCTCCGGAGCAAAAACCGGAAGAAAAATTGTTTTCTTCGGATATGCCGGCTCAGTGTCTGGAATTTGATTTTAAAGCGCTTGAGGATATCGGGCCGACAGGTAAACAGCTTTCTAAAATGAAAAGCTGGAATGATTGTCCGGATATCAAGGCTTTTCCGGAGGGTATTGTAAAGGCAGAAGGCAAAGTAGTCACCGTTGGAGCATATATTGTCGCCAGAACAAAAGATCCGCAAAAAATTATTGTGGGAAAATATTGGTGGGATGGCTGCTGTATGGGAACACCTCCGACTTTTTTTAATGCCATAGTCGTAAATCTAAAAAAAGGAGAAAAGTCTCCTGGACAGTGGGAGGACTACGGCATTTTTACAGGCATATTGCATACAAATGGCGATAAATCAAAATGGCCGGAGAAAGGTGTGGTAAGGCTGGAAGATGCGGTATGGGGAACTGTAAAGAAATAATTATATTCAAACTATTGACAAAGAAAAATAAATAGTATATAATCTAAATGAGAATCATTATCACTGTGATGGAGGGCTAAAATGCCTGGTAGAGATGGAATGGGTCCGCCTTGGTTGACCGGAAGGTTCAAAGGGTGCGGCTGCAAGATGACCATTGGAAGGGAAGCGATATTGAGCATTTTGTCTCAAGCTGATAAGCATTTAAGCGCTGAAGATGTTTATATTAAAGTGCGGAGTGATTATCCTCGAATAGGTCTTGCTACTGTGTACAGAACTCTTGAACTTATGGTAAGGATGAATCTGTTATATAAATTTGATTTTGGGGATAAAAGAGCGAGATATGAAATAGCAGGTGATGAGAAAGGGGAAAATCACCATCATCATCTCGTTTGTAAAAAGTGCAGCAGGGTTATTGATTATGATGATTTTATTGATAAAGAAGTAGAACTTCTTGAGAAAACTGAAAAGGGACTATCTAAGAAATACAATTTTAATATTACGGACCACCTGATACAATTTTATGGAATCTGTGATAAATGTAAATAAGTTATATTTTTTTGTTTTACAATGAGAATGATTATCATTTGGAAGGAGGTGATAGATATGCCGGGATTTGATGGAACAGGGCCTGCGGGACAGGGCCCTATGACAGGCGGAGGAAGAGGGTTTTGTGCCGGGGTTATGACGGGAACAAGGCCTGCTTTCCCGGGGTTTTTTGGCAGGGGCGGCGGCAGAGGCCGCAGAAATCGTTTTTTTGCCACCGGGCTTACAGGATGGCAAAGGGCGGGAATAGGAGATCCTCTGCAGGGGAGCTCTTTTTCCTCGGGAAAGGAAGAAACAGAAATTCTCAAGAATCAGGCTAAGTATTTTGAAGAACAGCTCAAGAGTATTAACGAGCGGATAGCCTTGCTTGAAAAAGACCGGTAAGAATCTGCCGTATCTAATACTGCAGACAGGTAAACGCGCGCTTTACCTGCCGGTATATAATAAATATGATTTAAGGAGAAAAATTATGATAGTAGGTATTACTATGAATGATGGATTAGGAATTAATGGAGATGTATCAGAGCATTTTGGTCAATGTAAATATTTCTTTCTGGCCGAAATAGAGAACGGAAAATTAAAGAGCAGGAGCGTGGTTCAGAATACAGCCGTTCATGGAGGCGGGGGCTGCCTGGCTGTTGACGAAATAATGAAACATAAGGTTGATTGCGTAATCTCCGGCGGAATGGGCATGGGAGCGCAGCAGAAATTTGCGCAAGCCGGTATAAAGGTTTATGCTTTTAACGGTAAAATTAAAGATGCGGTGGACAGTTTCATAAAAAATTCACTTGGAAACCTTGGTTCCTGTAATCACGATAAAGCATGCCATTAGAATTAGAAGCAAGAAACAATTGAAAAAGGAGTATTCATGAAGATCTGTATAACTTCAGAAGGTAATACCTTGGATTCAGCTGTCGATCCCAGGTTTGGCAGGTGTAAGTATTTTATCATTGTTGATAACGAAACAGAAAAATTTGAGGCAATTGATAATACTAATATCGGTCTTACCGGGGGTGCGGGTATCCAGTCTGCTCAGTTAGTTGCTTCTTTGGGCGTGAAAAAGGTTTTGACGGGGAATGTGGGGCCTAATGCATTTCAGACTTTGCAGGCTGCAAAAATAGATATTTATACCGGTGTTTCAGGAAGCGTAAAAGAAGCTCTGGCGCTTTATAAAACAGGGAAACTTAAAATTACTGCAAGTGCAAGTGTCGGCTCAAAATCAGGGATGATAGATCTCAACAAGTAGGAGGTTATTAATATGCCGTTATTTGACGGAACCGGACCGGCAGGAAAAGGAAGAGGAATGAGCACTGGCAGGATGGGTGGTGGTCGGGGAATGAGGAGAGGGAAAAAAACCGGTAGCGGGGCAGGAGGAAATTGCATTTGTCCGGCTTGTGGAGCAAAAGTTCCTCATCAACAGGGTATTCCTTGTAATTCTGTAGCCTGTTCGAAATGCGGGGCAAAAATGGTAAGGGAATGATGTGAAATAAAGGAAGGAAAATATGGAATGTTCAGCAAGCGGAAAAAAAGATGAGAGCAGGGATTTTCAGAATAAAAGAATAAAAGATAATCTCGTTAAAATAAAGAGAAAGATTACGGTTATGAGCGGAAAAGGCGGAGTCGGTAAAAGTACAATTGCAGTTAATTTAGCCGTATATCTTGCGGAAAAAGGATTTAAGACCGGGCTGATGGATGTTGATCTTCACGGCCCCAGTGTTCCGACAATTTTAGGCGTGAAAGGTTTTTCTGCCGGCCTTGATAATGGAAAAATAACTCCTGTTATATACTCCGAAAATCTTAAAGTCATTTCCATTGAAGGCTTATTGAGAAATACGGATGATGCCCTTATCTGGCGCGGCCCGATGAAAATAGGGGTGATAAGGCAGTTTATAGCGGATATTGAATGGGGAGAACTGGATTTTCTCATTATTGATTCGCCTCCGGGTACCGGTGATGAACCGCTGACCGTTGCGCAGGATATTACGGGCACGGAAGCCTTAATTATTACGACGCCTCAGGAAGTTTCCCTTTCTGACGTAAGGAAATCGGTTAATTTCTGTAAGCAGTTAAAAATGCCGGTACTGGGTTTGATAGAGAATATGAGCGGTTTTGTCTGTTCGTGCGGGAAGCGGACGGATATTTTCAAGTCGGGGACTATAGAGAAGGCTGCTGAAAAAATGGGTGTGAAATATTTAGGCTCAATCCCCATTGAAGTGGGCATAATGGCATCAAGCGATAAAGGCCTGCCTTTTATCCGTGACAATAAATCGCCCGGAGCCTCTGCGTTTAAGAAAATAGCGGATAAGATCCTTTAAATAAAAATCCGAAGAAAGGAATATCTCTATGTTTAAGGAATGGAAAGATCGTATCGCGGAAAATATAGACAATAATCTTTGCTGTATTTTTGGCTATGATAAAGCCGCAGAGAGGGAATTTGTTCTTAAAAAAGCAGGTTTACTTGAAGGAAGAATACTTGAAGTCGGCACGGGTCTTGGAAACTTCACTTTGCT
>JAZDIO010000062.1:0-12707 GCA_043804965.1 Candidatus Firestoneibacteriota bacterium
CAACAAAAACACACATGCCTATACCCATATTGAAAGTACGATACATCTCAGCATCATCCAAATTGCCCAACTCCGCCATTAACGTAAAAACAGGAAGCGGCTTCCATGATTTTTTTTCAATAACAACACTTACCCCGTCAGGAAGAACTCTTGGAATGTTATCAGTAAAACCTCCGCCGGTAATATGCGCAAGACCTTTGACCTCCACCCTGTCAATAAGCTTAAAAACCGGTTTTGTATAGGATTTATGAGGAGCCAGTAATGCTTTCCCAACCGTTGTTTTAAGTTTTTTAACATACGAATTCGCCCTTAACCCGGCTTTATCAAAAAATAATTTTCTTGCGAGAGTATAACCGTTTGTGTGAAGGCCTGTTGATTTAAGTCCTATTATTTTATCCCCGGCTTTTATATTTTTACCGTCTATAATATTAGCTTTCTCAACCACTCCTACGACAAGGCCCACAAGATCAAAATCACTGCCTTTGTAGACATCCGGCATCTGCGCGGTCTCTCCGCCAATAAGAGCGCATTTCTCAGCTTTACATGCGATAACCAGGCCTTTAACAATCTCTCCAATTACTTTAGGCGCAGCCTTTGCCATGGCTATATAATCAAGGAAGAAAAGCGGCCTTGCGCCATGCACCAGAATATCATCCGCGCAGTGATTGATAAGATCCATTCCGACGGTATCAAATTTATTCATCATAGAAGCTACTTTCAGTTTTGTACCGACTCCGTCCACGCTGGAGATAAAAACAGGATTTTTATAATTCAGGTGCTCCAGAGAAAAAAAGCCTCCGAACTTCCCGATCTCAGAAAGCACTCCCGGAGTAAAAGTATCTTTTACCATGGACTTAATTTTCTGTTTTGCCTCATCGGCAATGTCTATATTTACACCGGCTTTTGCATAATCAAATTTCTTTTTCATAGTTTTACCTTTCGAATCCCATTTTTTCCGGCTCGGCGTTAAATTCCACCGGATAATCCCCGCTAAAACAAGCAAGGCAGAAATCTTCTTTCTTTCCGCCTACGGCTTTTACAAGGCCGTCAATACTCAGGTAGGAAAGAGATTCCACCTTTAAATACTTTTTAATTTCTTCAACCGTATGCGAGGCTGCGATTAATTCTGCGCGAGTGGGCGTATCAACGCCATAGAAACACGGATGAGTAATCGGAGGGCTGCTGATTCTCCAATGAATACCTTTTGCCCCTACTCTTCGAAGCATTTTGACCAGCTTCCTGCTGGTAGTACCTCTTACAATTGAATCATCGATAACCACAAGATCTTTCTCGTTAAGGATTTCTTTCACGGGATTGTACTTGATTTTTGCTCCAAAATCACGGATAGACTGGCTGGGTTCGATAAAGGTCCGACCGATATAATGATTGCGGATAATCCCCATCTCGTAAGGAATTTTACTTTCCAGAGCATATCCGGTCGCTGAAGAGTTTGCAGAATCAGGAACAGGAATGATATAATCCGCTTTAACAATATTCTCTTTTGCAAGTTCCACTCCAAGCGCTTTTCTGGCTTTTTGAACACTTTGGCCGAAGATATAACTGTCAGGTCTTGAAAAATATATAAACTCGAAAATACATTTCTTTTGTTTTGCAGGTTTAAAGGGCTTTAAGGACTCAACACCTTTTTCACTGATAATAATCATCTCTCCGGGCTCAACCGCTCTAATATATTCAGCATCTATTATATCAAAAGCACAGGTCTCAGAAGCCAGGACATACCCGCCGTCTTTCTTTCCGAGATTCAAAGGTCTGAAATTCCAGGGATCAACGACACCTACAAGCTCATTTTCCGTAAGTACCACAAGGGAAAAGGCCCCTTTAACTTTTCTTAAAGCATCTATAAGCATTTCACGAAAACCGTTTTTCTTTGAATGGGCAAGTAAATGAACTATAACTTCCGTATCTGTAGTGGAGGTAAATATAGAACCGTTTGCTTCAAGTTCTGCGCGAAGCATATCTGCGTTTACCAGATTCCCGTTATGCGCCATTGCCAACTGACCTCTTGAATAGGTCACAGTCATTGGTTGAGCATTTTTTATAGAAGAGGTGCCGGTGGTAGAATACCGGCAATGTCCTATTGACGCTCTCCCAGGAAGAGCAGAAAAGACATCCGGAGTAAAATTATCGGCAACTAATCCCATTCTTACATGTGAATACACTTTAACGCCGTCCGCGGAAGCAATACCCGCGCTCTCCTGACCCCTGTGTTGAAGCGCATAAAGCCCCAAATAAGCAAGTTTTGAAGCTTCTTCAACATTATAAATCCCAAATACACCGCACATATAAACATAGTACCACTTCTAGCCTTGAAAAACAATCTGAAAAAAATCCCTAAAAAAATCCCCCCAAAAAAATATATCTATCGCGGTATCTTTCAAAAACCTGAATTTCAGGATTTCGTAAAGCTTTTAAGGACCTATATTTAAAGTTTTGCTTAATCCTACTGCAACAATTTCCTGTAATATTCTTCAATATCATCTTTGTATTTTCGGGGTTTTTCATCTTTCATAGAGTCCATGATGTCCTCTCTGAACTCCTTTGGAGGTTTGTACTCTTTTTTATCGGGAAGTTTATGATAGCGGGTAAACTTACCCTTTGAACCTCTGCTTCCCCTCCTTTTTCCACCGCTGCTTAAAAGCATAGGTCCTCCTCCGCTGTCTCCCCCTTGCATAAGATTCTCCATCTTGCTCTTCATGGATTCAAGCCTGTTTATAACTTCCTGCTCTTCAGGTAGGGCTGAAAAACTATCCCCCTCGAAAAGGCTGTTAGAAGCGTTTTTCATGGAAGCTCCCGCCTTTGAAGCATCTTCGTCAAACATTGATAAGGGAAACCCCTCTTTAGCCGCTTTTTTAAGCTCTTTTTTAAACTTATCCAATTCGGATATGTTCGTATCCTGTTTTTCTTTAATGCCTCCGCTGTTACTTTCATTTGTTTTGGACAAGGAAAACTTCCTTCTGTCTTTCTGCAATAATTCCAGAATCTCCTTTTCAATATCGCCCGCCTTTTTCATATTTGAAGCGGAGAAAGTTACCCTATTGATATTATCTTTATTTTCTCCCTTCAGAAGTTCATTCTCTTTATTCGCAAGTTTTTCAAACTCCAGGGATTTTTGCTGAAGATAATTTTCAACCTGCCTGAAAATCTTATTAAGGCCGTTAACATTATTTATCACCTGCGTCAAATCACTTGAAGCATCATAAAATATTCCTTTTTTAAACTTCTCCAGGATCTCTTTCATAATGTTTTCTGAAGCTTTAACAGGGAATGCCAGATTACTGACAAATTGTTTCTTTTCCAGTTTCTTTCCCGCCCAACCGGCCGCCTCCACAGCCTCCTGTTGTTTTTTGATAATCAAATTTGCAGTTTCCTCCTGCTCTCTAAGAAGTTTCTCAAGATCAACGGAAGCTTCGGAAGCAGTTTCCGTATATATTTCCTTTTCTCTCTTCACCATTTCTTCCAACGCATTTTTCATAAGCCCGGCATTTTTCATATTTTTCGCGGTTTTTCCAAGCCCGCTTTGAGCCATCATATTTTTTAAAGCCCTGCTTAAAGAATTTAACTCTTTTGATAATTCCTTTGCCAGGCGCATGGCCTCTTCCTTATCCCCCCGGGCAAGAGCTTCCTGAAGTTTTTTCATAAGTTCCGCCGTTTTCCCCATATCCAGAGTATTCACACTTAACTGCTTTAAGGCTTCCGGAGGGACCTCTGTAACTGAACTTATAAGCTTTTCCGCTATTTTAGACAGATTATCCTGGAGCATTTCCAGATCTCCGAGCATTCTTGCAAGGTCAGGGTCATTCTCCTTTGCGTATTTTTTTAATTGCTTCTCAAAATCCTCATTCCGGCTGTCAAACTCGGAAACTTTCCGCTCCAGCTCCAGAAACTGATCCAGAGCCATAGGGTCGGCTTCCTTAAGATAATCTTCAAGCCCGGGGAGAAAAAGCCTTACTTTCTGCGAAACCCCTCTTTTGGGCCCGTCAATAATATCATTATCAAAAGCTTCCAGATAAATCTGCATCTCACCTCCAAGTTTCACATCGCAGGAAGCAATTTCAAGATCGGAGGTCCCGCTGCCGGTTTTTCTGTTCGAGTTATCCTTGAATAATCTTCTTTTTTCTTCCAGGCCTTTATTTTCTATTATCAAGTTTACTTCCTTGATGCCAAAATCATCCGTATACTCATAGATAATATTAACTGTCGATTGCGGCAGGACGCTCATCTCTTCATTTGGGAATATCATATTAATTTTAGGTTTTTCATCTTTTACAATTACTATTTTATGTTTAATTTTTTCTTCGTTTTCCATATTTGACCTGTCGGTAAGGACAACATAATATTCCATGTTTTCTCTGACCGTAAAACGCACAGAAGGCCTGAGAGGATCATTTGTATTCATAGGGAGGCGTAACTTTTTGCCGCCTTCCTTACCTTCCAGATAGGCAGCCGCTACCGGTTTATTGGTAACTCCCGAGATTTCTACACTTGAATTTTTAAGAGCTTCAGCATTTCCGCCTTCTTCAAAGATTTTTACGGACATCCCCGTATAAGGAGGATAGATGACTTTAACTTTCAGGTCTCCTATTTCCGGCAATCCCTGAAGCTTAAGGCCTCCCTGCAAAGAAATTATGTCAAGCGCAGGGTCAAAAAGCCGCAGCAAGGCAAACCTCATCGGATAGGGAGATATATTATATAAACATAAAAATACCGCAAGTATCGAAACGGAACTGAGAAAAATTTTCTTTAACCGCCTAAAACTAACTGCGCATAAAATATCCTCTTTTAAAATTGTTTCGGCCACACCTTTGATATACGCCTCTGTAAGTTCAAAAGAAACCTCTGAAATTTTTCCTTTTTCCACTCTCTCAAAAAACTGCCAAGCGTTTACCAGTGAATCTTTGAGTTTGGGATTATTCTTTTGAGCCAGCAAACAGATATGTTCAGCCGTAATTTTTCCGGATATTATTTTTACCGTAAAATACGACAGGCCGACACCCAAAAACAGATAAAATCCGGCAAGGGCTGCCCCTCTGGAAAATAAGGAAAAATTAAAGACGGTGTCGAGAAAAAAGAAGGCAAAAAAATACGTAAGTACAAGCATAACCAGCTTATTAAGCGCTTCTATAAACAAATAAGCGTAATACTTGCTTTTGGTTTTACCTATTAAAACCGCTATGTCATTAAAATCCTTGTTCAAGAAAGCTCCTTAACAAGATACAGTCCAACGTCCGTAAAAGTCCATAAGGTCTATAACATCTTACCTTCTTTTCTTTACAGCAGGCCGCTTATCCTCCTTAAGAACCATTCTACTGCAAGAAGAATAATAATCAGAATAAAAAACAACGGGTTATCCCAAACAGGGGTTTTTTCTTTTAAAACCGATTCCGAACTGTTAATTTTTATCATCTTATCAAGTCCGGGGCAGCCTCCTTCAAAATACCTTCCTCCGGAGGAAGCCGCTACTCCTTTTAATATTTTATCATTCAAGAACAGGTCATAATCCTCCGACGTTACCGCCTGTACAGGGACAAAAAAAGAAACCGTTCCCATATTTTTAGAACCTTTAAACGCTGAAGCAGTCAGTTTATAATTACCGGGGCTTTCTGCAGGGAAAGAAACCTCGTAAACACCGTTACCGATATTTGAAAGGCCGCGAATTGCTGACAATTTTCCATTCGGGTCCAGGATATCCAGATTTACAGCCGCTTCATCCTCATAATGAAAATAATCATCAAGCACGGTAACATTAATTTTCACCTCATCTCCCTGCCTGTATACTTTTCGCTCAGCAGAAGCGGAAACCCGCCTTAAATCCGGGGCATTAACCAGCCAGTTAAACATCTGCTGCCAGTAACGCCCATAATGATAATTACCTCTTCCGGTACCGGCCAGCCACATAGACCACCGCCAGGTGTTATTCAGTCCCGTTGCCAGAACTCTTCCTTTTCCCTTCTGCCAGCCTGCAATCACAGGGAGAGGCCTGCCGTCGTCGCCTTTAAGATCAGGGTGTTCTGCCAGCACAACAGACCCGGATTTTTGAGAAGCGAATCTGTTTAATCCGGAGAGTTCAGGCAAACTCTGCCATATGGCCTCGTTCTCCCCTTTTATTTCTGAAAGCTGGTTCACCGGATGCTTCGCAGGTTTAAGCCTGAACGGTGTTTTTATGTATTCTTCCGCGCCTTCCGGTTTAATATTTACAGGAAGCATCTCTTCGACCATCGTTCCTTTATAGCCCCCGCCGCCAAATGAATCAGGGCCTCCTATCATCATAAAAGCCCCGCCTGATTTTTCGACAAAAGTTTTTATCGAGTTCAAGAATTCCGAAGGCATATAGAACTTGTACGAAAAGTTCTCAAGAATGACAATATCGTAATTATATATCTCTTTTGTGAATATCTCCTGAACCGGAAACGGAATGAGCGTGTATTCAAGTTCGCCCAACGGGACCAGGTCCGCCATCCCCCTCAGGATGATAAATGTCACAACCTCATAATTCGGATTATTTTTCATGACCTGCCTTAAAAATCTATATTCATAGTTAGGACTGCCTGAAATATAAAGTATCCTTGTTTTTTCTTTAAGAACGTTGACTGAAAATTCCTTTTTATTGTTTGCTTTATTGAGCTCCCCGCTGCCTGCGTCCACAAGCATTTCAAATTTAATTATCCCGTTATCTTCATGCAGGTATTCAAAACTGACAACGCTTTCTTCTCCGTCTGACTTTAAAACAATGTCTTGGGCAGCAACAAAAGCGCCGTCTTTTTTAAGCGTAACCCTGACCGTCTTTCCCTTTGAGTTGAAAGAGTTTATAACTCCTTTAAAAACACTTTTAATATTACGGAATGCAATTTCCGAGGAAAGAACCTGGCTGAGTTCGACATCAAAACCGCTTCGCGGTTCGCCCACACCTATTACATAAAGCGGCAAATTCAGGGATTTAGAGGCTTCGACCGGATCCAGGCCCCCGTTATGATTACCGTCGCTTATTAAAATGACGGCAGAACCTGATACGGAGCTGTTTCTATGAATTTCTTCCCTGATTTGCTCTAAACTCTGCCCGATATCGGTAAACTCCCCCGAAGGTTTATCCAGTTTAAAAAGATCGTCTTTTGACACCCTGGAAAACCCGCTCGAAAACGCGTAATAATTTACCGTGTAGGACTTTTCCAGCGGTTCAATATCTTTTTTTATGATATTCTTAACCCTGCTGAACTTATGATAGGCGCCTTTCAGGTCCATTGAGCGGGAAACATCCGCCAGGATTGAAATCGCAGCTTTTTCTGTTCTCTTTTTTTGCTGCAGCAAAGCAGGTTTTAAAAGTAAAAATACTAAAAGAAGGAAAATACTTATACGGAGAGCTGATATTATTTTTTTCCTTTTATCACCGTATTTTAAAAGGCTATAACCGGCTAAGCCGCCGGCAACAAGAAAAAATACCGCCCAGTATGTAAATTCAAACGTAATCATTCGGGACTTTCTTTATCCCCCTTCATCTTCATTTTAATCAGAATATTATTCCTGTGTATCGCATCAAGTTTATAAGTGCCGGTAAGACCGTACATAAGAACATTGATAAACAATTTTTTTGCTTCATTCCTCTGGCTTTCCCCGCCGGGGACGCATTTTTTAAGAGCAATCCCGAACCTGTCCGTAACAAAAGCTCCACTGATATCATTATGGGAATAAATAACTGCCGTCTGATTGTTATACTCGATACCGTCAAGATAATCAGAAGCCTTTCTCGTCCCTGCCGTTTCGGGAGTCATATGAAAAGAATAATATATTGCATGCTTCTTGCTTATCGGTTTAAAGTCAGAATTCGGGAAGACCTTTTTAAATTCCCTTTTTATTGAACTGTCAAAACCGGAGTTTAAAGTGCCGCTAGAGTCGTCCACAAAGCAAATACCTCCGCCGTCAAAGAACCTTTTGAGTGTTTCTATCTGCTTTCCGGAAAACGGATCAAATTCAAGGTCGCCCGTAATAAAAATAAACGGATAATCAAATATTTCCCTACCGTCCAAATCAACGCTTTTTCTTGCTTTTTCCGGATGAATATTGGTTGTGGCCGTTATTTGCCGGTACATAGAATCCCAGGCCGCCCGATTTGTATCCCAGTTCCCCCCGTTATACTTAATTTGTACATATGCAAAATTTTCGAGCTTTTTTTCGAAATCAGCCGGAGTTTCTCTTCCAAAGAACAGCGGAGTTTGCGAAAAAGAACTGTCAAATAATGACAGGAGCATAAAAACAAACAGAAAAAGATTTTTCATCATAATAATCTCCGTATCGAAAGCATCCCTTCGGCCGTAAGTAAAAATAATAAAGCAATCAGAAGCGGCAGGGATATCTCCTCTCCTCTTACTATTGAAACAATATCGCTATCCGTGTTTTTTCCGCTTTTGATGGTGTGTATCGAGGTTTTCGGCGGAAAGAGCTTGATTAGATCGGAAGAACTTATCTTTCTCAAATTTGATTCCCCTGAAGCAGTATCCAGATTGACAGAAAAATAATCAGACTTCCGTCCCTTTTTGTCCGTGTATTTATAGAGGTAAATCCCCGGGTTTGCCGTAAAGGGATATTCAAATATATTTCCGGATATTACAATTGTTTTTATAACTCCGGAAGGATTCGTCACTTCCACGGTATTTGAAAGGCACGGCGTTTCAAATTTCCGTTTAAACACATCTCCGACGGATAGAAAGACGGGGTTCTCTCTTGAGCTCCCTTCGGCAAGATACTTTGCCAGTTCCTGCATAAACGGGACATAAGCATTTCTCAGAGGAAAATCCGTACGGTCCCGGTCGGCGGGAAACGGGAAAATAATAACTTTGCCGGAATTAAAAGACAATTTGTTTGCTTCAAGCATCAGAGGGCAATTGATTCCTTCAAAATCCAGGAAAGAAAAACATTTACTTTTCGGCGAAAGCCTGTAAATCCTGTAAAAAACCGCTTTGCGAAGCTCTTCTACGCCGGCATTTTTTAAAACAGGATGGTTTGAACTCGCAGATTTCTCATCTATCTTAAAGGTTCCTTCTTCCTCTCCTCCTATAACCGCAGGAAAGATTGAAGAGTCAAGCGCGGCATAGCTTTTAATATCTATTTTATCCCCAAGAAAATACACAAGATTTCCGCCGTTCCTTACATATTCCATAAGCTTCTTCGCATCCACAGGCGCTAATTCCGAAACATTACATAACACAACTGCCTTAAATTCCAGGAGATTCTTATTCCTGAATTCATTCCGTACGCAGACGGAAGGGACAACATCTGCGGAAAACCGCTGATTTGGATTTAACGCCAGATTCAGATAAAAAGTTTCGCTTAAAAAAGCTGATATCTTGGCATCGCCGTCCACCAGGAGAATTTTCTTTAGTTGACGGCCGGAAACAGTAAAAAAAGAAGCATTGTCAGCCGCTAAAGCATCGTTAATTTCTATTTTGGCGCTCCCGGTATCGGTCTCGCTTTCTCCGGAATCGGCATACAGAACTTTATCCGCATTCTTTCCCGGTTTTACGTCAGTAAAGCCATAAGCGGCTTTTTTCCCGTTCAACATCAGGGCAACAGGAACCTTATTATTACTGCTCTCAGAATACCCTGATATACTCACGTTAAATTTCAATCTATCCTCAAAAGAAGAAACGGCAGAAGTCACCCTGTTAACCGCCAGATTGTCAGCTGCTTCACCAACATCCACAAACACAATATTTATTTGCGGATCCGGTTCTCCCGCGGTAAAAGCAAAATCGGAATATCCGTGAAGAGCAAAATCCGTCACGACTATGATTTGTTTCGAAACAGACGGCACTTCTTTTAATGCAGTCAAAGCCAGATTTATGCCGCTCCTTATTGAAGTGGTTTTATAGGAAAGCTCCGAATATTTTATTTTGTTTTCAACTTCACGCAAATTGGAGGTCATTCCTTTAATCTTTACTTCCGGACCTTTTGATACCAGAGCAAAAGAAACCGAGTCAATGCTTCTGAGCGCCTTTAAGACTTTCATACATGCTTCTTTTCCCCGTTCAAAAGAAGAGGTGTTTTTATTTACCGCCCCCATGGAGCAGGAATTGTCCAAAAGAAGAAAGTAAGCTTCAGGAGCTGTACTTTGGCCGGAAGAATTATTATTTCTATGCAAAACTGCCCTGGCAAAAAAGAAGACCAAAAGTGCTGCTATCAGGACACGGAGAAGAAGCAGTAAAAACTGCAATAAGCGTATCTTTGTAATGGTTTTTTTAACTGCAAGAGCGATGTATTTTGTTTCCGGGAACTTTTTAACTCTGGAGTTCTTTATGGAAAAAAGATGTATTATGACGGGAACAAGAATAAGCGGAAGCGCAAAAAGCATGGTCGAGTTAAGAAAAGTAAGATTCATCAGACCACCCTCGCTCTTCTTTCAAGATAAAATAAAAGGGCCTCTTCCACCGGAGTTTTTGTTGAAAGCAAAGTGTAGTCAACCCCCGCCGCGCTAAATTCTTTTCTGTATTTATTCGTAAATTCCAGCATTATCCGCTTATATTCCTCGCGAATCATACTGGGCAGGGCCAGTACAGATGCTCCCGATTCCAGGCTTTCGAATAAAAAAGACTCTTTAAACGGCAAGGCAAGCTCATCTTCATCCAGGACCTGGAACACGATAACCTCATTTTTTTTTGAAAGTAAATATTTTGTATTTTTAATTATTGTTTCGGCATCTCCGTAAAGATCGGTGATCAGCACCGTAATTCCCCGTTTCTTCAGCATTCCCGCTGCTTTAAGCAAAACTTCCGGAAGCATTGTACTTCCCGAAGGTTTAGAATTCTCAAGTTCTTCAAAAATAACACTAAGATGCTTTTTTCCTGATTTTGAAGGGATAAAACTCCTGATCCTGTCATCAAATATCACCAGACTGGTTTTATCCTGCTGGATGGTCATAAGATAAGCAAGAGCCGCAGAAAGAAACACGGAGTATTTATATTTACTGATCTGACCGGAAGCATATTCCATTGAAGCGGAAGCGTCCAGGAAGATACTGCAGGAGAGATTTGCTTCTTCTCTATATTCACGGATGAAATACCTGTCGCTTTTGGCAAGCACTTTCCAGTCAATACGCTTTGTTTCGTCCCCAAAAGAGTATTCACGATGCTCCGAAAAATCAGTACTGACACCTTTTCTTAAAGCAGGATGAAGGCCGGCAAGAAAACCATGAACCAGGTTTTTAGCCATTACCTGAAAACCGGCAAACTTGGCAAGCTCTTCCGGAGCAAAATATTTTCCCATTATTTCACCCGGGTTTTACCGTATCCAGCAGCCGGGCAACGATCTGATCGGCAGTCACCCCGTCAGCCTGCGCTTTAAAAGAAAGGACCAGCCGGTGACGCAGAACTTCCGGCGCTACCGCCGCAACATCGGCAACCGAGGCGGCAAATCTCCCGGAAATTACCGCCTTTGCTTTCGCGCCGATAATCAACGCCTGTGAAGCCCTCGGGCTTGCGCCCCACACCAGCATCTCTTTCATATAATCGGGAGAGGCCGCATCCTGCGGCCTGCTTTTAGCCACTAGGTCAATAGCATAATCAATAACATAATCAGAAACCGGCACTCTTCTTACAAGCTCCTGCATGATCAGTATTTCCCCGGCATTTAACACCGGTTTAAGTTCATAAGCCACAGCTCCTGTGGTCTGCCTGACTATATCCTTCTCCTCTGCCCTGGACGGATATTTTACCGCTATATTAAAAAAGAACCTGTCTAACTGAGCTTCGGGAAGAGGATAGGTGCCTTCCTGTTCAATGGGATTTTGCGTTGCCAAAACAAAAAACGGAAGCATAAGATGATGAGTTTGCCCGCCGGCGCTGACTTTATACTCCTGCATAGCCTGAAGCAGCGCAGACTGCGTTTTCGGCGGAGTCCTGTTTATTTCATCCGCCAGGACAATATTCGCAAAGACAGGCCCTTTTATAAATCTAAAAGAACGTTCTCCTGATTTATCCTGTTGTATTACTTCCGTACCTGTAATGTCCGAAGGCATAAGGTCGGGAGTAAATTGTATTCTATTAAATTTAAGGTCTAATATCTTTGAAATGCTTTCAATAAGGAGAGTTTTGGCCAGCCCCGGAACCCCGACTAAAAGGCAATGCCCTTTGCAAAACAAGCTTATCAACACTTCTTCAATTACTTTTTCCTGTCCTACAATTACTTTCTTCAGCTGCAGCTTAATATCCGCGTTTATCTTAGCCAGTTTTGATACCAGTTCTAAATCATTTTTCGATTCCAGTTTATCCATAACGCCCCTTTTATTCCGCGGTAAAAATATGGTTTTTATATAATTAATGATAGCATTAAAACAACTTTATATCAACCCGAAATGAGATGATAGGACACTACGGCAAGATCTCGCTAAAAGCGGAGGCAGATTAAATAATGAGTTTTAATTTTAGCTGGTTTACTTTTCCCAATAAGGCAGGTTTTGCCGGTATATTTTCATGTAGTGGCTGCGGTATTCGTTATTATAGAAAGTTTTCAGCTTTTTTTCGTTTTCAACATATTCTTTTTTATTATTATTTACATACTTTACCGGATTTTTTATTATTCCTGCGCCTATTCCTGCCTGTAAGGCCGCGCCAAAACACACAGATTCAGGAACTTTAGGCACCGTTAAGGTTTTTCCTAAAATATCCGCCTTCCTCTTGAGCCAGAGTTTATTTTTTGCTCCG
>JAZDIO010000063.1:0-4025 GCA_043804965.1 Candidatus Firestoneibacteriota bacterium
TTGACGGAGGAAGAGGCCAGCTGAAGGCGGCAAAGGAAGCGCTTGCTGCGCTTGGAATAAACATTCCTCTGATCTCGCTCGCAAAAAGAGAAGAAGAGATATATTTTGACGTTTTCTCTTCCCCTTTACGTTTAAAAAAAGATTCTGCGGTCCTTCACCTTTTACAGTATATAAGAGACGAAGCCCACAGATTTGCGCTCAGCTATCATAAAACTCTGAGAGACAAGACAACAATAAGCTCGAAACTGGACAACATCAAGGGAATAGGCGAAAAAACGAAAAGAATAATACTTTCTCAGGTAAGGGATGTAAACAGCCTTTCAAAAGAAGAAACGGACAATTTAACCGGTGTTTCTAACAGTATAAAAGAAAAACTAAAAGGAATCTTATGAACACTGATAAACTTATTGAAACAGCCGCAAAGATGAAGAAAGGCGCTACAAAAATTTATATTGTCGGCGGTTACCTTCGCGATTCTCTCTTGCAAAAGGAGAATATCTCCGATATTGACTTTGTAGTTTACGGAGACGCCAGGAAAACGGCAAAGGCCTTCGCAAAAGCCGTAAAAGGAAGCTTTGTTCAACTCTCCGACGCTTTCAATATTTACCGTGTCATTTGCAAGAATACTTGTATTTGTGATTTCTCCAAAGGCAGGGGCAAAAAAATCGAAGAGGATTTAGAAGAAAGGGACTTTACGATCAATGCCCTGGCAAGAGAAGTAAGCAACGCGGAAATTATAGACATATTCAACGGACTCAAGGATTTAAAGAGCGGTATTATCAGGGAAACAGCCGGAAAAAGAGTATTTAAAGATGATCCGCTGCGTCTGCTCCGAGCAATACGTTTCGCCGCGACACTTAGATTCAAACTTGACCCTAAAACAGCAAAGAACATTAAGTCCCTGGCCGGATTAATTTCAAAACCGGCAAAAGAACGTGTAAGAGATGAGATCTTTAAACTCTTTACCTCGGAAAAATCGGCAGAATATATTATTTTATCGGATAAACTCCGTCTGCTTGAGAAAATATTTCCGGTAATAAAAGAGATGAAAGGCGTTTCCCAGCCCGGATTTCACCATCTGGATGTATTCGGCCATTCCCTAGAATGCCTGAGTAAACTTGAGGAAGTATATAGGAAGTTGGATTTTAACCTTCCGGGAGAGATTAAAAATTTCATTCGTGAACAAATAAACAAAAAATCAGGCCAATTTGACAGAAAAACGTTTATAAAATTCATCGCCGTTCTTCACGACAGCGGAAAACCAAAGACAAAATCAAAAGATAAAAAAGGGACGCATTTTTATACTCATGAACTTGTAGGCGCGGAGAATTTTAAAAAAACAGGCAGACAGCTTAAGCTTTCCAACGAGGAAATCAATACAGGCGTAACGGTTATTAAGTGCCACCTGCGCACAGGTTATCTCGCGGGCTTAAAGAAAATATCCAAAAGAGCTGTTTATAAGTTTTTCAGAGACACAGGAGCATCCGCAATTGAGGTTCTTCTTCTCTCCTGGGCTGACCGCCTTTCCGCCAGAGGAGTCAAAGTAGACAGGCAAACACTGGCAAATCATAAAAAGGTAATCGAGAACCTCTTTAAAGAATACTATAAAATATCCACCGAAACAAAAGCATCCCCGTTTTTAAACGGCCACGAAATAATGAAACACTTCCATCTTCCCCCTTCTCCAATAATAGGGAAACTCCTGGAAAAAACCCGGGAAGCTCAGGCAACAGGAAGGATCAAGACAAAGAAAGAAGCGTTAAAGTTCTTAAAAAAATATATTTAATATTTTTATGGACTTCTTTAGTTTTGTGCGCCGGCAATGTGGAACGTTAGCAGCTTTCTTTTACTCTATTGCCTATCCGCGTATACTCTTTCCGCTTGTTTTGTAAATCTCTCAACCATTCCCGATATGCTGAATTTACTATTTTTATTCAGGTACGAATAAGCAGTATTATTAAACCTCTTGTACCAGCGCTTTGGTATTCCCTTCTTGCCGATAATTGCGCCGACAATACTTCCTGCCGTGGCAGCAGTACAATCATTATCCAGCCCCATGGCAACAGTTTCTCCTATAACTCTGGTAAAATCGGTACCGCCGATAGTAAGACCCCAGATGGTCAGACAGGCATTATTTATTGTATGTACGCCGTTCATTCCTTTATAACGTTTTTCCACGGCAGCTCTTGCTTGCTTGTAATTTTTAATCTTCGGCGAAATTTCCAAAGCCCATTTAACTGCTTTTGTCATCTCTGAGTTTTTTGGAATTTCAGTCAGTCCCAGCTCTAAGGCCTCGACAGGAGTATCCACGGTAAAGGCCGCGGCTATTACAGCCGAAAAATACATCTCCCCGTAAATTCCCTGCCGGCGGTGGCTTATATAAGCGTCAGTATAAGCCATCTTTGCCGCTTTTTCCGGCCATCCCGGCGCAAGATATCCCCAGGGGTCCGATCTGATGTCAGCGCCTATCCATTCGCAATACGGATTATTTACCGCACCCGCCCGCTTAGCTAAAACACCCTTTTTAAGATTTTCCAAGGCTATCTTTTCCGCCGTGCAGGCACAAGGAAGATACTTGCGCCAGGCCTTGCCGACATCCGCAACCGTAAAGTTAGGACCGTAATCTTCCATTATCAAAAGACCGAGCTGGGTGTAAGCTATATCATCATCCACCGGGACACCGTTCATTTTATATCTTGTATATTCTTCAATAGTACTAAGCTTATATCTCTTTTTGCAGGGTTCATACACATAAGTCCAGTAATCTCTTGGCGGAAATTTTTCTTTATTCTCTTTTGCAAGATTTTTCATTTTTTCTATTTCCCAGAATTCAACAGGAGCGCCAAGAGTACAGCCTGCAAATCTTCCAAGTAAAGCTCCTGCAATTTTTTCCGTATATTCTTTCCTGTTAAAGCAGCGCCAGAGCCGCCTGGGCCCTTCCGGACGAAGAGCTTGAATACTGCAAAGATCGTTCGGCTCCTTTTTTGCCAATTTTTGGTTTATAGGCAAGTTTTTAAGTGTTTTTACAATTTCCTTTAAGGAATTCTCCGCTTTTTTAAGCACCGGCGAAATGTTTTTAGTTCCATACTCGTGTTTTAATTGAGCATAGGAAACAATCTCATTGGCCCACCATCCTAACTTCGGTATTTTTGGATATTTCATTTTTCCTCCGTTTTTTCCTGAAATTATTATCCGCCTTTATTGTAAAGCAATTGATAGTTTACTTTAAGAATAATAAGATGTCAATTTATTTATTATTTCCTCCTGATCCTGAGTGAATTCGTCACGACTGATACCGAGCTCAGCGCCATGAACAGAGATGCAAGTATCGGACTCAGGGTATGGCCGGTGAAGGGATATAATACTCCGGCGGCGATGGGAATGCCCATGATATTGTAGATAAAAGCCCAAAAGAGATTCTGGCGGATTATATTCATGGTGCGCTTGGATAGTTTTATCAGGTCTAAGAACTTTGAGAGATCTCCTTTTACCAGAACGGCGTCGGAGGCTTCCCTGGCAATATCTGTTCCTGTACTTAATGAAACACCCACATCTGCCTGCATAAGCGCGGGAGCATCATTTATGCCGTCGCCTACCATTGCGACCTTATTTCCTTCTTTTTGCAGGTTCTTAATGATCGTCAGCTTGCCGGAAGGAATTACTTTTGATTTGTACTCTTCAATGCCGACAGCTTTGGCAACCTGCTTTGCGGTTTCTTCGTTGTCACCTGTAGCCAGGAGCAGGCGGATATTCATTTGCTTTAACTGTTTTATAACTGCTTTCACGTTCCCTTTTACTGTATCGGAAAGAGCTAGGACTCCCAGGATTGTTTTTTTATCGGCAACACAAATAACTGCTTTTCCCTCTTTTTCATACTGTTCTACAAGCATTTTTATTCTAAAAGAATTTTCTTTTTTCTTGATAAATTCAAATTTACCGGCAAGGTACTCTTTTTTTGCAATCTCCCCTTTTATACCAAAACCGGAAAGCGCTTTGAAGTGTTTAGTTCCAGAAAGAGTTAAACC
>JAZDIO010000064.1:0-8032 GCA_043804965.1 Candidatus Firestoneibacteriota bacterium
AAGCCAAATCCTTATATTTTATATATTTGTGGCGGCCCGGGTTAACCCGGCGGATTCATATATTGAAGCTTTTAAGGGGATAATAAGCTGTCAGGATTGCGGGATTATTTCGCTGTGGGAAATGCTTATAACTGCCATTGGATTACTCCTTCTTAATTTTACAGTTCTTGTTTTTATTCTAAGCTTTTTGGTTCTTGCCGGCGGAATTCTTGTAATAAGGATGATACCTGATGAATGGTACGAAGTGGGGGAGTTCTTAGCCGTACTTCTTCTTATTGCGGCGCCGTTAGGGATTATAGGGCTTGCACTTTTTGAGATTCTGCCGTATGTGATTGGGAACTAAAGTTAAAAAACGTTACTTACGTTATACGTTAGAACGTTACTTGCGTAAAAGCCTTAAAACAAAAAGTTTCTCGATAATTATTCTATTTTTTTTAACTGTCCAATTACTGAAATGGCAAAGGCATTTTTGGGATCCAGGGAGAGAATTTTTTCACAGAATTTTAAAGCCTCGTCCTTTCTGCCTGAAGCATAACAGACTTTTACAAGGTTGACGTATCCTTCGATGAAATTCGGGTTTTTTCCTATTGCTTTTAAAAACATCTTTTCCCCCTGTGCGAGGTTGTTTAATTGCAGGTAAGCTACTCCCATGTTGTTATAAGCTTTCTCTCCCGCCGGATTAATATTTAAAGCTTCCCTATAATATTTAATTGCCTCTGAAGGTCTGCCGGTATTTATATAAAGGTTTGCAAATCCCATATTTAGTTCGAAGGAAGTTCCAAACGACAGGCCTTTTTTGTAAGCAGCTTCTGCTTCTGCTGTTTTTCCGAGTTTATAATAAGACATCCCGAGCCCGTTATAATTTACGGTTCTTTCGTTAATGGAGCTGATTTTTAAATAAGTATTTACTGCCTCAGGGAAATCACCGGCATTAAAACAGGCTCCGGCAAAGTTATTCAGATACTGTAGTTCGTTTTTATCCAGGGAAACCGCTTTTTGATAAGCAAAAAGCGCGGACTTAAGGTCTCCGATATGTTCAAGGGCCACGCCGTAATTATTCCAGGCTTCAGGAGAATGGGGATCAATATCAACTGCTTTTTTTGCTTTATCAAAAGCATCGTAAGTGTTTCCGCTCTCCTGACTGGAAACGCCCAGCATATTCTGAATCTGTTCGTCATTTTCTCCGTATTTATTGGCTTCTGCAAAATGTTTTTCTGCATCTTTTTGTTTGCCGCGGAGTTTAAGGTATTCTCCAAAGAAGTAATGATATTGCGCTATTATTCCGTTAACCAGGGTGTCTTTAAAGATGTTGTTGTCAGAAATACCTCGAAACGACAGCGAGGAGTAATAAAACTCGTTTAATTTTTCAGTTTTCTTCATTACCTTAAAAAGGAGGCCGGAAGGAGATGCTTTGTATTCCTTGCTTAATATAGTGTAAATATCCCTGTGCAGATGACTGCCCAAAACAAAGTAAACAGGTCTTCCTGAAGTTAAGAGAAGTTTCTTAACATAATCCAGCCGGTTTAAATAATCCGTTGCCGGTATTTTTTTCAAATCAGCATCGTTGTTCCTGAAAAGCAGCCCATAGTCGTCGTATATAGTATACTCTGGAGCTTTTTTTTCTACCATCGTAAGGTAAGCGGTGGAAAAAGCCGTATTATCTCCGGCAACCAGAAGCATTCCTTGTTTTTCTGCGGATTTCAGAAGATTAATGCCATAGTCATAAGCAAAGAAGTTTTTACTCCGGTCGGAATAATAATAATTTGAAAAAATACAAAATATTGCAAGTCCGCCAAGAGAGAAAAGCAGGACATTATTCCATAACCTTGGCAGTTTAGAATAAATTTCAGCTGTGCCAAAAACGGCAAAGATAATCAGAACCATATAAGCGGGAAGAAAGAAAACTTCAATCATATATAAGTTAATAGCGTTCATGGCGAAATTAGCCATAAGTGTTAAGCCAAAAGTGAGAAATATGAATATTAAAATAAATACAAAAAAATAATCTTTGCGTTTTCGGTAAATAAAAAAGAATCCGGGTATTGCCAGAAGGCAGGGAATAACGGTGAATTGTAAAAACATGTTTTTAAAAAGCCACGAGGACTGTCCGAGGAATATTTCAAGAGAACGCGTTTTTTCGCTTATCGTGCCGTATTGGCTCCTGAAAATATGATGAAACAGATTTGTGAGGCTTGAAGGATCTCCCCAGTTCAGAAGAGGATTTGCTTTTGCCCGGACAAAAAGATAAAGATACAGGACCGCCGCAATAAACAGAGAGACAGCCATTGCCGAAAGAAATATTTTCAGCCGTTTTTCTGCAAGATTCCTTTTTAATTCTACATAGTAGCAATAAAAAAGAATTAAGACTACGGGAACAAAAGTATTATGGTTCGCGAGCCCCAGTCCGGAAATGATACCGATGCTTATAAGATTTCTGTTTTTTATTATCAGTAAAAAAAGGATTATTATCAGAAAAATATTAAGTGTGTAAAGCCCGCCTTTTGCCTGTACGCTTTGCGCCCAATAGGTTCTGGAAAAAGCAAAAACAAGTGTGAGCAAAAAAGCTGTTAGTTCGAAAACAGCGTCTTTGTAATTTGTATGAAAAGTTTTTCTTAAAGTTTTTAGGAGCAGAAAAAGAAGCGAGCAGGAAAGCGCTCCGAATAATCCCGCCAAAAGGTTTACCCTGAAAGCAATTCCGGCAACGGGGATGAAAGTCATAAGCTTTGACAAAATTGTATAAAGCGGATACCCCGGGGGATGCGGGATTCCGAGAGTATAGGCTGCAGCTATCATCTCCCCGCTGTCTCCCACGTATATGGTCGGGCAAACCGTCAGCAAATAAAAGAGAGAGGATAAAACGAATATTAAAACCGCTGTTTTTTTAGCGTAACAATCAGTGGAATCCTGTAGCATTGTAATCAGTGGAATCTTCTTAGTAAACATAGTACAGTGTATTGAATTCCCCTTAAAAAGTCAAACATTTTTAGTCCGGCATATAGTTGTCCAAATAACTGGAGTTAAAAAATTGTTAGAAATTTACTGATAAATTAAGGAGGTGTTTTTACTCTTGCGTATGTGCCGGAGTAAAATGGTATAATCTACTATGAATATGAAAACATTGCAAAAACTCTTTAATTTTCTGATCAGGAGTGCTTTATATGCAGTGCTTTTAATTTCAATTGCGGTTTTTCCTCCTCTGGCGAGAAAAATGCTTGCCGGACAGGAAAATACCAAAAAAATACTTGTGATAAAAGATAAAAAAGTATTTGTAGAGATTGCTGATACTGCGGAAAAAAGAGCCGCCGGTTTGATGTTCAGAGAAAAGCTGGAAAAAAATTCCGGAATGCTGTTTATCTTTAAAAAACCTGTGAAAACATCATTTTGGATGTATAATACTACTCTTCCTTTATCCATTGCGTTTATAGATGAAAAAGGAATAATTCTCCAGATAGAAGATATGAAACCGAAAGATTTAACTCCTGTTTTTACCAGATACAAAGTTCTTTACGCTTTGGAGGTGAACAAAGGCTGGTTTGAAACAAACAAAATTAGGATTGGTGATATTGTAAAAGGGATTACGGAGTAAAGTCTATAAAGTTTTTAAGGTTTCTAAAGTTTATAAAGTAAAAAATAGTCAAAACAGTTCTTTACAAGAAGAATTCTATGTCCGTAAAGGTCTGTAAAGTCTTTAAAAGTCCATTTAGGATTTAACAGAAATTCCTCACATTATGCTTTTTTTGTAGTTGCCTCATTTTATGAGGCCTGAAATGCTTGATAAATCAAGCAACTACAGGTCCTGATGTTATTCGATTTTACCGTCTTGAGGAATTTCTGGGATTTAAGGACTTGGTTGACAAAACTTCAATTAAAATGTATCATTAATGTGTGGTAATTCAAATAAATACTGTTAATTTTAAGACAATCACTTGAAATATATGACAGATTTCATTAAAGGAGGTTATTTATGCCGGAAAGTTTAAGTTTGTTTCAATCGTTGTTTAAGAATGTATGGGCTTTATTTACAGTCTTGGTTCTTATACTGCTTTCGTTCATATCTGTATACTACATAGTTGAAAGATACTTGAGATATAAGGCTGCGAAAATAGATGTGAATGCGTTTATTAATAAATTAAGACGAACTCTCAGGAAAGAGGGGAGATTTGATAAAACAGCGATTCCTCAGGCACTAGATGTATGCAGGGAAGCTCCCAGCCCTGTTGCTTCCGTTGTCCGGGCTGCCCTTGCAAGATTTCCCGCTACAAAAGAGGATACCGAAGAAGCAATGAAGAAAACTGCTCTTGAAGAAATCTCCAAGCTGGAGCAAAATGTAGTGGTTATCGGAACAATCGGCAGCGTCTCCCCTTTTATAGGTTTGCTCGGCACGGTTATCGGCGTTACTGAAGCTTTCATGAAACTTTCCGATCAGGGCGGCGCGGGCGGCGTCGGTGTTGTCGGCCCCGGAATTGCCCAGGCTTTGATAGCGACCATTGCCGGCCTTTTTGTCGCCATTCCTTCCGTTGCCGCGTATAATTACTTTGTAAAAAAAATAGATGATTTTACCACCGACATTACCATAAGCTCCCTGGAGGTAGTTAACCTTTTAACTGCGAAAGATGTAGAACGTTCGAAATGGGAAGAGATGCTTAAAGAGTTAAGGGGGTAAAACCGTGCTGGGCCTTAAAAGTAAAAAAAGAAAAATATTCTCGGAAATTAATATTACGCCTCTTACCGATGTGGCTCTTGTACTTCTCATTATTTTTGTGATTACGGCTCCGATGATCGTCCAGTCCGGCATAAAAGTAAAATTACCGGGGGCTGTTTCCTCGGATGTCACACCGGAAAAAAACATAGTCCTTACCGTAAGTGCTGACGGAAAAATATATCTGGGTAATCAGGAGCTGGCGCTTAAGGATCTGTTTGAACCGCTGGCGGCGCTTCTTGCCGTAAGCCAGGCAAAAATCGTGATAATAAACGCGGATAAAAACGTGGCCCACGGTATAGTTATCTCTGTTATGGATGTGGCAAGGCAGGCGGGGGCGGAAAAACTTTTTGAATCTACCGAACATAAGAAACCGGAATGGAAAAAGTAACTATGAACCATTCCCCTATACTTGAGTAAGCGAATAGTTTAGGGTCAGGTTCATAGCCCTGCACCCGAATGAAAAGAGTGGTACAGGGTTATTAAAAAGTTCCTTGGGAGATTTTAAAAGTGGCAATGGATAAGATAGCAAAAATATCGCTGGCTGTAAGTTTTGCGGAACACCTTTTATTTTTTGGCATTGTAGGTGTTGTGGCTTCAATTCCTGCGGCCAGAATTATTCCTCTTATAGAAGTCAACCTTATGAATACCATTTCTTTAAACGATATGTTTTCAATTCCTTCGGATTCCGGCGGCGGAGGAAAGACAAAAGATGAGCCGGTAAAAAACTCGGTTACTCCTAATATTGCAGCTCCTGCCGACGGCAAACTTTTACCGCCTTCAGAGGTGGGTTCCACCATGGAAGGGAATCTTATTTCGACTCTTGATATAGTCGGCTCGGGGGTCGCGGAGAATGTAAAATTTTCCGGCGGGAAAGTCTCCGGGTTTTCTTTCACAGGTACGGGTATTATAACGGCAAAGCCGGACAACGTTTTTATCCAATTTTCAGTAAAATCGGGAGCTATGGTGACCTTACGGTCTGCTGAAATAGAGTCCGCGCGCAGGGTGGATTTTCTGACGTATAATTTAGGCAGGCTTTTTAGGATTAAGAAGGAGAGTTTTAAGTCTTACGGCTTTCAACCGGAAGTGATCCAGCAGACAATGAGACAAGCAAAGACCCTGAAGCGGCGCGATCAGGACGGCAATCCTATTGATGAGGTTCAGCAAAGGTATAATATTACTAAATATGTTGTCGTAAATGATCTTGGAAATAAAAAGTTTGAAGAAGTATGTGAAATTCTGGATAAAGCAATTGATTATGGCGCTATTGCAGTTGCCGCAATTCCAAAACTGGACAATGCCGTAGAGTCGCAGACCACTCTTGGTGTAGGCGATACGCAAGTTAATGCCGTTAAAGGCGGTACAAAACTTAAATTTAAGGCAGATACTAAAAATCCTGCCAATCAACTTGTTAATTATCATTTTAACGAAGGTACTCTGGAAAAACTTATTAAAAGCGCCAAGGATCAGGCGTATAAAGAAGCAAAAGAAAAGGTAGAAAAGATTAAAGCTGCCCTGAAATTTAAAGAAAGCGAAATGGATATTAGTTTTGAAGAGAGCGTCAATGCCTCTTCTGATGAAGAGGGAGCCGTGACTATAAAGGCTGATGTGACCGCAGCTCTCATAAAGACCGCTGTTGCGGGAGGAAATAAGGATTCCGCTCCTGCCGGTAAAAAAGGCGGGACCAAACCTGAAGAGTAAAAAAAAACGGAAAATCATGTCAACTTATAAAACCATTCTGCAAAGACGCACTATAAGGAAATTTAAACAAGAGTCTGTTCCTGATCTTCTTCTGGAAAAACTTGTAAATGCGGCGCGTGTTTCGCCTACAGGGGGCAATAAGCAACCGTTCGAATATATAGCGGTAAAAAATGCCGATCTTAGGGAAAAACTCTTTAAATTTTTAAGATGGGCGGCCTATATAACGCCGGAAGGTATTCCGAAAGAAAATGAGAAACCGGCTGCTTATATCGTAATAATCCGCAATAATTCCATCGGTTCCGCGACTTCCGGTGCTGATTTGGGCGCGGCGGCAATGTCGATATTGCTGACTGCGTGGGAAGACGGATTGGGGTGTTGTTGGATCGGATCCTGCGATAAGAAGAACATAAAAAAACTTCTGGGCGTGCCGGACGGAAGAGAAGTTGAATGTGTTATTGCTCTGGGCTTCAGAGCAGAGGCTCCGGTTATGGAAGAAAATGACAACGATGTTAAATATTATAAAGATACGAATGGCGTTCTACATGTTCCCAAAAAAAGTTTTCGAACGGTAGCCCACCGGGAACAGTATTAATGAAAAAGAAGATAGCTATCCTCGGCGGAGGGCTCGCGGGCCTCTCCGCCGCCTTTCATTTAAGGAAGAGCGGTAAAGATTTCCTTCTCTTTGAAAAAGAAGAAAGAACCGGAGGGCTTTCCGCCTCATTTACCGTAAATAAGTTCTCTTTTGATTACACGGGGCATTATCTTCATTTTAAAACAAATTACGGGAAAGAGCTTGTTTCCCGTTTTCTGGGGAAGAATATTAAAGCTCAGGACAGAAAAGCAGCCGTATATATTTCCGGAGAATATATCCCGTATCCTTTTCAGGTAAATTATGGAAGATTAAAAAATAAAAAAATAGTTTCTGAATGCGAGAAAGGCCTTGCAAACCTGAAGTCTCCGAAGAAGAAAAAGATATTTAAAACTTTTAAAGATTGGATATTGGGGATGACAGGGGAGGGTGTAGCTAAACATTTTATGCTTCCTTATAATGAAAAACTTTACAAGAGTGATTTAGGAAAAATTCTTCCTTCAGGGCCGGTAGTTTACATACCGGATATAAAGGAAAAGAAAAAAGCCTATGGTTATAATGCTAAATTCTTTTATCCGAAAAAAGGCGGAATCGGCTTGCTTGCAAAAGCAATCAATGAGAAGATATTTGACCGGGTGCTTCTCTGCGCCCGGGTGACAAGTATAAAAGGCAGTACCCTCAATTTTAACAATAGCAGAAGTGCTTCAGGATTTGATTCAATAATATCCACAATACCTTTGCCTGAACTTATCCCGCTTCTTAAGGGCGCGCCAAAGAAGGTCTTAAAGGCCGCAAAAAATCTTAAATATGTATCCGTCTTTGCGCTGAACCTCGGGATAGGAAGGGCAGGGATAAATAAGAATCACTGGATATATTTTCCCGATCCGAAAGTGAGTTTTTACAGGGTCGGTTTTTATTCGAATGTTTCCAGAAAGCTATGTCCGCCCTGGACCTCTTCCCTTTACGCCGAAGTATCCGTAAAACAGGGTGAAAAGTTTAACGTAAAGGCGCTTGCCGGAAGAATTAAAAAGGATCTGATTAAA
>JAZDIO010000065.1:0-8099 GCA_043804965.1 Candidatus Firestoneibacteriota bacterium
CTGGGTTTTTGTTCCCGGTGTGACTTTAAATTTTATTAGCACGCTCTTATTTACCGCCTGGACTTTCGGCGTTATGTCCCAGTCGCTTACTGCCGGACAACCAATTGCAAATTTTACAGCAAAAACTATGAAAAAAATTACCGCTAAAACGTTCCTTTTCATCTTCTGCCTCCATATTTCAACCTAATTTCTTAACAATGAAAAATGAGCAGATAATATTAGTATACACATTATTTTTTATTTTACAAGAAAATAAAAAACCATTCCTAAGGCAAAAAAGATGAATCAAAGGAAAATGGGTAAAATACTATTATTTTTTCCTGTGTTTCAGATAGCTTTCAATCGATCTGTCACAGCTGGCTTCACCTTCTTTGGTAAAATAGCAGGCGGGAAGTTCTCCGGAATCTCTGTGGTAGGTTATGCATTCACAGCAGATTCCTTTACGGGAACAAGGGTAGGTGCAGTTACATTCTGATAAATTTGTTTTCTTTTTACAGTCCATATTACCATCCTGATTTATATTTTCTTCTTTAAAAATCTAGGAAGAGGTTTTTAAAATTTCATTATCATAACTTGGTTTTATTGACTGTCCGGGGTTAACAACCAGAAAATCCCTGGTATTCCAATCCCCATTTAGCATTTTTTTTATCAAAGCCCTGCTGCCTTTTATTATTTTGAACTTTAAATTGTTTTTTTCGGCCTCTTGCCGGCTTATAGCTGTTAATTCATTCAACGGGCCCAGCCCTGTATCAACGTATAAAAGGCGTTTATAATTCTTAACATGCGTATCCATATTTGCCATCGTAGCTTTTAAATATTTTGCATTTTCCTCCCCGTAAAGCTCTACCATTTTTTTGTACGGCATGCCCAGCCCTAATTTGTTTGCAACATGCTCCTCAGCTTTTAACGGATGATGATGTTCAATCCATCCCGGGGAGCGGTAGTTCGTTCCCGGTTCTTTGTTGAACTCCTGTTGATACCTTTCTTTTGAACCGAGCAATAAAGTTATACAGTCATGCGCTCTTGGTATAACAAGAGGAATGCTCTTTGCCTTAAGGCCGACAATACCATTATTGCAAAGGCCATATCCAAAAAGAACGGCATCACAGCTCTTATCCTGAACGGAATCCACCAGGGCTTGAAGTTCTGCCGCCATTTTGCCGCTTCCAATATCATGAAGTCCAAAACGGTTAAATTTAATGTCGATTGTGTTGGGTGATCGCGAAGCTTCGTAACAAAACTCCCTAAAAAGCACTTCACAGGCAAAAACTTGATAATGCGCCATAAGCTGCTCCCGATATTTCTGATAATTTTAAAATGACTTATCGTAAATCGGCACTTTCTTTACTTTATTCTCTTTATTCTTGCTCCCAGGGCTTCCAGCTTCTTTTCTATTTTCTCATAGCCTCTGTCCAGGTGGTAGATTCTGGAAATCTCGGTGGTTCCTTTCGCGCGGAGTCCCGCTAAGACCAGAGATGCGCCCGCTCTAAGGTCTGAGACCATTACGGGGGCGCCGGATAATTCCTTAACACCTTCAACTATTGCAGTGTTGCCTTTTGTCGAAATGTTCGCGCCCATTCTGTTTAACTCAGGGACATGCATAAACCTTTTCTCCCAGATAGTTTCATTTATAACACTTGTTCCGGAGGCAACGGCCATAAGCGACATCCACTGCGCCTGCATATCGGTAGGAAATCCCGGATAAGGCGCAGTATCAACATTAGCCGGTTTTGGTGTTTTGTTTCCCGTAACCGTGAGGCTTTTTCCTGTTTCTTTAATAGCCGCTCCGGTCTCAACTAATTTTAATTTAACAGCCTCCAAGTTCCCGGAAGGAGCATTTTCAAGGGTTATCTTTCCGTTTGTAATCGCGGCAGCAGCCATGAATGTACCAGCTTCAATGTAATCGGAAACCACCTCATAAGTGCCGCCTTTTAATGAGCTGACTCCCTGAATTGTGATATTATTCGTACCTTCACCCGTTATTCTTGCTCCGAGTTTATTCAAAAATTTACAAAGGTCCAGTATATGAGGCTCCTGAGCTGCGTTCCTTAAAATTGTTTCTCCCTCCGCCAAAACGGAAGCCATAAGAACGTTTGCGGTTGCCCCTACACTGACTGTATCAAAGTATATATCCGCCCCTTTTAATTTCTTTGCCGAGGCTTTAATATAGCCGTGCTCAATCGTTATCTTTGCTCCGAGTTTTTCAAAACCCATCAAATGAAGATTTATCGGACGCTCTCCTATGATACACCCTCCCGGCATTGCAACTTCGGCCTTATGATAGCGTCCAAGCAGCGCGCCCATCACATAAATAGAGGCCCTCATCGTTTTCACCAGGTCATAGGGCGCTTTAAATTCTTTAATGTTTTTATTATTCGCCCTTAAGGTGTTAGACTCAAAAGCTACTTTTCCTCCGAGGCTGTTGATCAGTTTATTCATTACATTTGTATCGTTAAGGCGGGGAATATTTTTCAAAACGCACTCTTTGTCCGTGAGAATTGTCGCCGCTATTATGGGGAGCGCTGCGTTTTTACTGCCGGATATTTTGACTTTACCTTTTAAAGCAACCTGGCCTTCTATTAGGAACTTATCCATTTTTCACCTTTACAATAAGCACTCTGTCGAACATCCCGTAGTCTTTAACGGTTTTAATTATATCAAATTTACCGCTGTTCATAAACATAGTTTTCAGCATACCCGCCTGATTATACCCCGCTTCAAGCGCCAAAAATCCTCCCGGATGCAGATAATATGGAGCTCTTTTAATAATCTCCCTGTAGAACTTCAAGCCTTCTTTGCCTCCGTCCAGCGCGGCTTTCGGCTCATAGAGCTTTACATCGTCTATCAAACTTTTCATCTCTTCTCTCGGAACATAGGGAGGATTGCTTATGATAAGGTGGAATTTTTTTTCTTTATCAAGCCCTCTAAAAAGGTCGCTGTGTATGAACTTTATATTGTCTGATACTTTATTCATTTCAGCATTTTTCTTTGCTGTTTTAAGAGCATTTCTGGAAATATCTGAAGCCGTCATTTTAACAAAAGGATATTTTCTTGCTACTCCGATGGCGATAGCTCCCGAGCCCGTGCAAAGGTCCAGTATCTCATAACCTTTCACGTCTTTTCTTATCATATCAAAACAAGTTTCTACAAGAAGCTCCGTCTCGGGACGCGGTATCAGAACATTTTTATCAACTAAAAGTTCATAATCCAGAAATCCCTTTAGTCCGAGAATATACGCTACAGGTTCCCTCTTTAAACGGCGGGTTATATAGGAATTAAAAATATTAATCTGTTCTTCTAAAATGGTATTTCTTGAACTCATGTAAAGATCCATTTTTTTGCATTTCAGGATATCACACAGAAAGAGTTCAACATCTTTTGCCGCATCAGGTATGTTTGATGCTCTCAGGGTACTACAGGCGTTTAGCATAAGAGAACTAATTATCATTTGCCCGTTACTTCCAGCTCTTTAAGTCGTTTTCCGTGCTCAATTTCAATTAAAGGATCAAGCAATACGTCCAGGGAGCCTTCCATTACTTCAGGCAGGTTATAAATTGATATGCCCATCCTATGGTCTGTAACCCTGTTTTGCGGAAAATTATAAGTCCTTATTTTTTCGCTCCGGTCTCCGGTCCCTATCTGAAAGCGCCTTTCATCATCTATAGCATCATGCTGCTCTTTTATTTTTTGAGCCAGTAAGCGCGACTTTAATACTTTCATGCCTTTTTCCCTGTTCTTAAGCTGGGAACGTTCATCCTGACAGGTAACTACAATACCGGTCGGTAGGTGAGTAATCCTGACCGCAGAGTAGGTTGTATTTACGCTCTGTCCGCCTTTTCCTCCCGCGCAATAAGTATCAATTTTAAGGTCATCGGGTTTTATGCTTATATCGACATCTTCAGCTTCCGGAAGCACCGCTACTGTAACAGTGGAAGTATGAATTCTTCCCGAAGCTTCAGTTGCAGGCACTCTCTGCACTCTGTGCACGCCGCTTTCATATTTCAGGCGGCTATACGCGCCTTTGCCGTTTATCTGAAAGATAACCTCTTTAAATCCGCCTATACCTATCGGGTTGCTGGACAGCATCTCTGTCTTCCATTTCCTGGCATCTCCGTACTTAGTATATAACCGCAGTAACTCTGCCGCAAACAAGGCGGATTCATCCCCGCCTGCACCCGCCCTTATTTCCACAATGACATTCTTATCATCATTCGGATCTCCGGGCAGCAGCAGAAGCTTGATTTCTTTTTCCAGCAAGTTTTTTTTCTCTTCCAGGGTTTTTAGCTCTTCTTTTGCCATTTCTTTCATTTCATTATCGCCGGAAATCAACAGGCCGCTGGAGCCGGTAATATCTCCAACGACCTTTTTGTATGCATTATATTTTTCTACAACAGCTCCCATCGCGGCAAGCTGCTTAAGTTTTGACTGGTAGTCCAGCCCGCCTTTAGAGTCAGACAGCGCATCGGTTAACTCATGATACTTTCTCTCTATGTCCGTCAAACTGTCAAGGAATCCCATTTTATTATACTTTTGCAGCGACTATTCTCTTTTTTGGGGCTGCTTTTTTTCACAGGCACTTTTACAACAGGTTTGGGGCTTCCTGCTTTTTTGAAAGTTTTTCTAAATTTTTCGACACGTCCCGCTACATCCAGGAATTTCTGCTGCCCGGTATAATACGGATGGCAGTTTGAACATACTTCTATTTTCTGCCCGGGTTTTGTCGATCTGGTCTTTATTACCGCGCCGCAAGTACAGGTAATCACAGTTTCCTTGTAAGACGGGTGGATATTTTCTTTCATTGTATTTTTCTCCTTTGGATCTCTTTTATCAGACTTCTCGTATTGTGTTCAAAAACTCCTTGTTGCTTTTTGTTTTTCTGAGCCTGTCATTCAACAGGTTCATCGCTTCGTCAGGAGACATTGTATTCCAGAGCCGCCTTAAAGTCCATACCTTTTTGAGCTCGCCTTCCGTTAAAAGCAGTTCTTCTTTCCTGGTTCCGGTCTTATTAACATCGATTGCGGGGAAAATACGCCTGTCTACCAGCTTACGATCCAGCACTATTTCCATATTACCGGTGCCTTTAAATTCTTCAAAGATAACCTCGTCCATTCTGCTGCCGGTATCCACCAGCGCTGTTGCCAGTATAGTCAGCGAACCGCCTTCTTCAATATCTCTCGCCGCTCCCAGAAATCTTTTTGGTTTTTGAAGCGCATTGCTGTCAACGCCGCCTGAAAGAACCTTGCCGCTGGGCGGGACTATGGTATTATACGCCCTGCCCAGTCTGGTAATAGAGTCAAGAAGTATTACCACATCTTTTTTGTGCTCTACAAGACGTTTAGCTTTTTCCAGGACCATCTCTGCGACCTGAACATGTCTCTCCGCGGGTTCGTCAAAAGTGGAGCTTATTACTTCCGCTTTTACGGAACGCTGCATATCCGTAACTTCTTCAGGGCGTTCGTCAATTAAAAGTATCATGAGTTTTATTTCCGGATAATTTATGGTTATACTGTTGGCCATCTTTTGCAGGAGTATTGTTTTACCGGCTTTCGGCGGAGATACAATCAAACCTCTCTGGCCTTTGCCTATGGGGGCAATAAGGTCCATAACTCTCATTGCGATTTCCAGGGGTTCTTTTTCTCTCTCTAATTTTATTCTTCTGAAAGGATATAACGGGGTAAGATTATCAAACAGGATCCTTTTTTTGCCGACTCGGGCGGTTCGCCGTTTACACCTTCTATTTTTAATAACGCGAAGTATCTTTCGCCTTCTTTCGGAGGCCTGGCCTGGCCCGCGACCGTATCGCCTTTTTTAAGATCAAACTTTCTTATTTGGGAAGGCGAGACATAGATATCGTCAGGGCTCGGTAAATAATTATACGCATCGGATCTTAAGAAGCCAAAACCATCAGGGAGAATCTCAAGTACGCCGTCTTTGAAAGTAAGGCCGTCCTTTTCCTTCTCTGTTTTGACCTGTTCGGATTTAAACTGGACAATTTTCAGGATGAGATCCTGTTTCTTCAACCCCCTGGCGCCTTCAATCTTCATTTCGGCGGCAATTTCGAGCAGCTCCGCGATTTTTTTCTTCTTTAGTTCAATTATATCCATTAAAACTCCTCCTAATTTTCTAAAAGCTTGAAAAGCTTTTTGATTTTAAACGTTTAACTTGCAGAATTAACCTCAAACTACTGATTAGTATTATTTTTTTCATCGTAGGTTTATCTAGGCTTTCGTTTCGTTTTAAGTATTCTACAGTATTTTATTTATGTTGTCAACAAAAAATAATTAATGTATAATGTTTTTCATGTTAAAAGAGCTCACGGAACTTACAAGGAAAAAGAGCACTTTCTGGTTCGGATTATTCTTTTTCGTAAATATTATATACGCTCTAACACGGCATTCCGTGGACTTTTACCAGTTCTGGCTGATAAGCAGAAACGCAATATTTGTAAAAGGTTACGATATATATTATGTTAACACGGATTTTTCACAGCCTCTCTTTTTCTTTTGCTTTGTAACGGCTTTTTCCGTATTTACCTATAAGACTGCCCTTTTTCTCTGGAACATCATGCAGATATTTCTAGCGGCCTTTACAATAATATTATCCTCTAAAATCCTGGGTTTCGGAGAGCGTTATGACGGCGGCTGGAATGAAGGAAAGCATTTAAAATCCGGTAATTATGTCCTGCCTCTTATTCTGGGCGCCGTTATTATCTGTGATAATCTCTGGCTTGGACAGGCCAATATCCTCTCCTTTTTCCTTTGCACGGCGGCTATCTATAACCATCTGAAGGAAAGAAGCTGGGCTGTAGGTCTTCTCCTGGCGCTGGCTATATCCGTGAAACTGACTCCCATCCTCTTCCTGATATACTTTCTATACAAAAAGGATTATGAGGCCTTTCCCTGGACAATAGGCGGAGTTTTTTTGTTTATGACCGTGGTTCCGTCAATGTTATACGGCATTCCAAAAACCCTGATTTATCTCCAGGAATACATCCGTTCTGTTATCATGCCTTTTGTTAATAATGATGTTGTAATCCGGGGCACTACCGGTTTCTGGCATTCCAACCAGTCAATTGACGGATTTTTAGGCAGGCATTTCACTGATTTTGGCAGGAACCACTACGGAGGTTTCCACAACATGATTGACCCGGCCAATATGACCCTGCTCCAGATAAAAAAAATAGGGCTGATTATTAAAACCGCGTTAGTTTTGCTTGCTGCTTTCGCGTTTACAAATAATAAAAAGAAAAACCCGCATCTGCTGAAATTTGAATACGCTATAATGTTCCTATTAATACTTTTTATTTCTCCCGCATCCTGGCTTAATCATTTTGTTACGGTAATTTTTGGTTATTATGTCGCAGCTAATTATATAAGGGACGATTCCAGCAGTTATTTCGGCAGAATCCTCATGAAAATCGGACTCATTGCCTGTTTTACGCTTGCAACGTTGTCTTCATTTACGAAATATACTCAAAGCTTCTCCGGAATGTTTTTAGGGCATTTTATTCTGTTAATTTCATTATTTATAATCCTGTTTATTGAAAAATCAAGGATACGTAAAACATGACAGCCTACTTAAAAGCTCTTTTTACCAGAAAAACCGCGATGTACCTTGCAGGTTTTTTCCTGCTTTTACTCATTTATACCCTGATCAGACATACCGTTGATTATCTTAACTTCTGGAAAATAGCCAGAGAAGTCGTTTACGGCAATATAGACCTTTATAAAAAGTATGTTGCCTTCTCCTACCCGCCGTTTTTCTATAATATAATAATCTTTTTTGCGATTTTCCCGGTAAAGTTATCTCTGGCACTTTGGTATTGCTTTAGCGTGACAATACTTACTTTTTCCGTAGCAATGATATTAAAGCTTATATACCCTGAGAGTACGTTTTTTCGGTTCGATTCAAAAAACTGGACAAAGATGTTCCTGCCTTTCATCCTTGCTCTCCCGATAATCGCGGACAATCTTTATCTCGGACACGCGAATATTTTTAACTTCTTCCTCTGTGTTTCGGCGGTTTACTTGCTTGAAAACAAGAGCCCGGTTGCATCAGGCGTTTTTATTTCGGCAGCAGCAGCCATAAAATTAACACCT
>JAZDIO010000066.1:0-17396 GCA_043804965.1 Candidatus Firestoneibacteriota bacterium
TAATGAAAAAACAGGTATCACAGAGGTTAGATTATGGTATAAAAATGAGCTTATCGGGTTAACAAAATTGAAAAACTCGGACTTGGACAGAGTGCACTTTTGAACTTTAATGAGTGCACTTTTCAATTTTAGCTAACAGAATTTTTCTAATCTGTATTGTGGAAAAACTGGTAAAAATCTATTATAATACAATTATGAAGAAAATATTGATACTGGTGCTGCTGCTTACGGCTTTAGCGTATTCTCTTAATTGCGGTTCCTGCGGTTTTGAGATTAAAGGGCAATTTTGGAAAGCGAAGGGCCCTTACGGGGAGTTTGTGTATTGTGATAAATGCTACAAGACGCTTAATAAATGTTCTATCTGTAAAAGGCCTGAGGCAAATCTTATTTATGACGGGAATAATTATATTTGCGCAAAATGTCAGTCAACCTTGCCCAGGTGCGAGGGGTGCCATGCGCTTATAAACGGACAGGCTTGGAAAATGCCCGGGACGGGAAAAGTATTCTGTGATAAATGTCACTCTTCCGGAGACGTTTGTGATGTTTGCGGCTCCCCAATTCCCGCAGGGCAGGCGACAGTTCTGGAAAAGAAACGAAAGATTTGTATTACATGCAAAGACAGCTCAATAACCGATCCCGAGGAGGCTGCAAGGTTATATAGGGAGGTTATGGTTTTTATGGATAAGAAGCTTAACCTGCGCCTCAAAGAGGAGGTACCTATTAAAATGGTCAGCAGGGAGGAGATGAAGAAAGTTGCTTCAAATAATATAAAGGAAAAAGACCGGCTTTTTGGCCTTTTTGTCACGGAGAATAAAGAAAGATATATTTATTTTTTGTTTGGCGCACCCCGGTATATTACTCTTTATACTCTTGCTCACGAGTTTACACACGCTTGGCAGAATGAAAATGCAGTAAAGAACCAGCCGGATAAAATATCGGAGGGTTTTGCGGAATGGGCTGCCTATAAAATGCTTATCGAAAAGGATGACAGAGAAGCTGCCAGATTGGTGGAAAATCGAGAGGATGATGTTTATGGCGCAGGGTTTAAATACTTTAGGAATTTGGAATTAAAATCAAATATTACTTCTGTTATTCAGCATGCAAGGTACTATAAGGGCAAATGACTAATTTATCAACTAATAACTAAAAAGGAAGTTTGTTAATAGAAATACAGTGATTTTGTTTAGTAATTGCTTTTCTTTCTGGTTGCTATCAGAAGTCCCGCTATTGACAGAAAAGCAACTCCGGATATTAAAACGGACGCGTCAAACACCTTTTTGTATCTCGGTTCTTCTTTCGTTTTGATAGTGGAACTTATATAAGAGAAGCCGCCTTTCATTTCAATACCTTTCGGTTTCCACTCCTTCATATTAATACAAAGAGAAGTATATAGCATAATCAGAAGCCCTGCCGAAACAACGGTGAAAATAACGGTCTTGTTCGCTTTCTTTATAAATTCCTGCAGTCTTGAAGCTGAAATGACAGCAAGGAAGAGCACCGGAATTATTAGCATTCTGGAAGAGACTTTTTCCGAGTTAAAGGGAGGTATAGGCATCCATCCCAGCTTGCTCAATGTTAAAATAGCTATTATTCCTATCGGCCAGTAAAACGGTTTGAAAGTATCTTTGCTGATTCTTTTTTTGCAGGAAAAAAATATTCCAAAAATAATTATTGCCGCGAGCCCGAGGAGATCTATAAAGGTGTTGTATTCTGTCCAGCTTTTCTGCCATCCCAAGGGTATAAAATCCGGAGAATGCATTATCACGAGAGATTCCAATAGAAGAGTAATTGAGTAAAAGCCCCTGACCTGCGTGCCTGCATTAGCGTAGTAAGTGACCATTGCGGGAGCCAGGCGGAAAGCCAATAGTAATGTTGTAAAGAGTAGCGTCAGTAATGAGTATTTACGCAGGGGTTTGTTTATTAGCGCGGTCAGCAAAAGAAGAAGCAGGCACCATACTGCAATATGAAAACCCCCGGTAATAAATATGAAAAATATCGACAAGGAAAGCTTGCCGGCTGCGGCTAAAGGATTTTTCCCTTCGGAGAGTTCAAGCAGGTAAAGAAAGAAATAGGGTAAAAGAAAAAAACCTGCCCACATATAGTGTCCGCCGGAAATATGCGCAATTAGATGTCCATTTAAAAAGAAGATTAGGGAAAGGAACGCAAAAGCTAAGAATCCCAGCTTTAACTTTTTTCCAAGAAGCAAAAGGCCTGTGAAACCGGCTGCAAACATGAAAATAAGGTTAATGTACATGAATTGGCGGACATCAAGCCATTTAAGAAAAATGATCATAGGCGAAAGGTCGATCTCCGGGATGGCTAAAAATCTGTCTGTTGTCTGATATTCCATTGAAATATGATAAGGGGCGACTCCTTCGGTTACGGCTTGTTTAATTACCGAGTAATAGTCATATTCCTTCTGCCAGTCAGGGGCGGAATAAATTAAATTTAAGTCCAGAAATCCTGACCAAAGGTTAAAGAGAACAAGAAATAGTATGGCAAAAAAGAATAATCTTAACACCCTGTCTTTTTTAGAGACAGCGGTTTCCTCGAAAAAAGCTTTTTTTAAAGATGCCAAAAAGATTTTCATCTGTTCTCCTGAAGATAACTTTATGACGTTATGCCAAAGAAAACCGCTCAGAACTCGCAAGCTCGGAGAGTTTCATAAGTTAGTATATAACTTTTTTATATGTATATCAAGGTTTTTACGGTTCAGAAATTCCTCATCCGGTTGGAAAAAGATAACCGAATCTTCACACCATAAGCGGACCCGCCTTCAGGGTACGTAAAAAAAGCTTTAAAACACACAACTTAAAAGTTGCGCCTACCCTAATCAATACAGATTTCTTTGAAATAAGGAATTTCTGACTGCAGCCTTCTTAATTGAATAAAACGCCTGTTTTTGTTATACTAAAGCATGTTTTACTATTATTTAGTTGTCACATCTAAGATACTGTACTGGTTTCTCCTGTTACTTGTGTTTTATATCTTTGCAGGGTATCCTTTGCTTCTGGCTTTTATATATATGTTTAAAAAAAAGAAGGCACAGTACCGTCCGGAGTATTTCCCTCTAGTATCCCTGATAATACTTGCCGGTAATGATCAGAAAACCATTGCTGCCAAGCTGGATAACTGTCTTACTCTGGAATATCCGAAAGAGAAACTAGAAATAATTGTTGCAGCTATAGACTCTGCGGATAACACCAGGAAAACAGTGGAAGATTACTTTAAAAAAAGTATTAAGCTGCTTTTTCAGGCGGAGAAAAAGAGCAGTAATATTGTGGTCAACTCCGTTGTTTCCAAAGCAAAAGGGGAAGTAGTGGTTATAACGGATGCTTCCTCTCTGATTGAAAAATACAGCTTGAGAAATATGGCGAGGCATTTTATAGATAAAAATGTAGGTCTGGTTGCAGGAAATATTGAGATAGTCAATAAAGGTAAAGATTATCTGATATCAGGAGAAAAGATATTTTTAGACTTTCAAAGGGTTGTCCTGATAAATTCTTCAAAACTAAAAAAGATTGTCAGTGTAAATTCCGAGCTTTATGCCCTTCGGAAATCGGATTTCATCAATCTTAAGGATGATGGAGTGGATGCCAGAACAGCTGTTCCTGTAATGTATTCTTACGCAAAAAAAGACTGTTTGTATGAACCGCTGGCGTCGGCTCAAAAAACAATAAATACGGATACCGAAGTAAATTTAGAGGAAAAGATTACAGCGACGGTAAAAGCTCTTGCTTCGGCTAAGTATGTTAAAGAACTTTTCAAGGCGAAGAAATACTTCACGCTCTTTCAGCTTGTTTCTTTTAACCTGCTTTATGGTTCTTACGGGATACTGCTGCTTGCGTTCTTTCTTTATAATCTTACCGTATTGGGAAAGCCGGGTTATGTTATTTTCTTCTCAGCGCAATTTCTTTTTTACGTGGCAGGGGCTTTGAAACTCTGGCCTTTTGCCTATTATGTGACTTTTTCAGCTTATGCTCATATCGCGGGCCTGATACGGTTAATAAAAATGGAGAGTAAGCATGGAAAAGGCTAAAGTCTATTTTGCCGAGGCAAGAAGCAAAATCTGGAATTATGATTATTCGCTTCCCGCAAAACTTGAAGAACTTCTTGAAAAAGCCGGCCTTCCAAAATATATTTCTCCGAAAGATAAAGTGGCGGTTAAAACCCATTTTGGCTCTCAAGGTGCTTTTAGAATTATCCGCCCCGTATTCTTAAGAAAGATTGTTGATGCGGTTAAAACTCTAAAGGGAAAACCTTTTGTAACCGATACGACCCGGATTGAATCCCTGGATTATCTTGAAGTAGCCGCTTATAACGGGTTAACGCATCTCACTTGCGGCGCTCCTGTGATTATTGCTGACGGCATAAAAGGGCAGGACTCGATTCTGGTAAAGGTGGAAGGGCATAAACATATCAGCGAAATAAGCGTTGCCAGCGCGATTTGTCACGCGGATGCGATGATAGTTGTTTCACATTTCAAGGGACACCTGCAAACCGGATTTGCCGGCGCTATAAAAAATATAGGCATGGGCGGAGTTTCTCCAAAAACGCATGATGGTAAGAATAACCGCGGCCGTCTGCATTCCGTGGATGACAAACTTCCTGCTTGGGATAAAACAAAATGCACCTGGTGCAAAAAATGCGAGGCAATCTGCCCCGTGGAGGCTATAACAATAAAAGGGAAAAATTATAAAATTGATGATGGAGCATGCTGGTGCTGCGGCCGGTGCGCCCGTATTTGCAAGGAAAAAGCGCTTGATATGCCTATCACTTCTGAACGCTTAAACACACATATAATAGAAGCTTCTAAAGCGGTTATGAGTACCTTTAAACCGAAAAAAGTTATATTTATAAATTTCATGATTGAGATGCAGCCGGAATGCGACTGTATGCCGGTGGCGGATGTTCCGGTGGTAAATGATCAGGGGATAGCTGTCTCGGACGATCCTGTAGCTGTTGATCAGGCCTGTATCGATATAGTTGCAAAAGCGAAACCTCTTCCTGATTGTCTTGCCTCTGATTTGAATATTACTGAAGCAGGAGATACTTTCGGCGCGGTTAACAGAAAAGAGACAAAACTTTCCCTGGAGATAGGCGAAAAAATGGGACTAGGTACCAGAAAGTATGAATTGATAATAATAAAAAAGAAGATGAAGAAGTCGAGGATAGCGGAAGAAGAATAGAAAAACATTTATGATTTATAATTTAAAGGCAGTATAATTATTAAAGCGGCTTAACTTTACTGACAGATTACTGCGGATCTGCCTTTTTTATTGAAAACTCCCGATTTTGATGGTAAAATCATGCTAAATAAGAGTTTTATTGCGAAGGTGGCGTTTGAAACTGCTGGTTTGAACATGCCCCAAGTATAAAAAGGCACCATGTCTGTGAGGACATAAAGTTTTACTTTTCAGGAGATATTTATGAGTGATGGATTAGCGGTAAAAATACTTAAAAAACATATAGTTCGCGGAGAGCCGATTACGGGAACGGAAATCGGTGTTTGTATTGATCAAACCTTAACTCAGGACGCCACGGGTACTCTGGCTTATCTTCAGTTTGAAGCTATGAAAATACCCAGGGTTAAAACAAAACTTTCCGTAAGCTATGTGGATCATAATACTCTCCAGGAGGGATTTGAAAACTTTGACGACCATCTCTTCCTGCAGACCTTTGCGAAAAAGTACGGTATTTATTTTTCGAAACCGGGTTCGGGTATCTGTCATCAGATCCACCTGGAAAGATTTGGCGTTCCGGGTGAGACACTGCTTGGTTCTGATTCCCATACTTCTACCGGAGGGGGCATGGGGATGCTGGCGATCGGCGCCGGCGGCCTTGATGTGGCGCTGGCTATGGCGGGCGAACCGTTTTATATGACGATGCCTGAGATAATAAAAGTTACCCTGAAAGGAAAATTAAGACCTTACGTTGCGGCAAAAGATGTTATTCTTGAGTTGTTAAGACGGCTTACGGTAAGAGGCGGTGTCGGAAAAATATTTGAATATGCGGGAGAAGGGGTAAAGACGCTTTCTGTTCCTGAACGGGCAACTATAACGAATATGGGCGCGGAACTTGGCGCGACTACTTCTGTATTCCCTTCAGATAAAACCACGAGAGAATTTTTAAAGTGGCAAGGAAGGCAAAAACAGTGGGTGGAAAGTATTGCCGATAAAGATGCAAAGTATGACGGCGAAATAGTTATTGATCTTTCAAAACTTGTACCCATGACCGCTCAACCCCACAGCCCTGATAATGTAGCGAGGGTAAAGGATTTAAAGGGTGTAAAAATAAATCAGGCCATAATAGGCTCCTGCACAAACTCGTCTTATAAGGATCTTATGACGGTTGCTTTCATATTGAAAGGAAGAAGAATTAATCCGGAGGTGAGCTTTGCAGTTGCCCCGGGCTCTGCTCAAGTAATGAAGATGCTTGCAAGGAATGGGGCGCTTGATACTATTATTAAAGCCGGAGCCAGGATCCTTGAAACCTCTTGCGGGCCTTGTATCGGCATGGGACAAGCTCCAAATTCAAAAGGGGTGTCAGTTCGTACTTTTAACCGCAATTTTAAAGGGCGTTCGGGTACTGCGGATGCTTCCCTATACCTCGCAAGTCCGGAAGTAGCAGTGTGGTCGGCAGTAAAAGGTTATCTTTCTGATCCCATGGAAATAAAAAGGAAACCAAGGGTTCCTGCTGCAAATCCGGATATGGAAGACACGTTAATTATAGCTCCTTCTAAGGATAAAGATACGGGAAGGTTGGAAGTAAAAAGAGGGCCCAATATTAAGCCCCTTCCGGCAATGAGCCTTGCTCCGGAGATTCTAACAGGAGAGGTTCTTCTTAAAGTAACGGATAATATCACTACCGATGATATAATGCCTGCGGGTGCAAAGATACTTCCTCTCAGGTCGAACATTCCGGCTATTTCCGAGTATGTCTATGCTAAAATTGATAAAGATTTCTCGAAACGCGCGAAAGAAAAAGCCGGTGGAATTATTGTTGGTGGTTTTAACTATGGACAGGGGAGTTCAAGAGAACATGCGGCTTTGGCTCCCAGGTATCTAGGAGTGAAAGCCGTATTGGCCAAGTCTTTTGCAAGAATTCACGCCGCTAATCTAATAAATTTCGGGATACTCCCTCTTGTTTTTGAAAATGAAAAGGATTATGGGTGTTTAGAACAAGGGGATCTTCTGGAAATAAAGGATTTTAAGAGTCAGCTGGAAACAGGGGTGTTTTACATCGCTAATAAAACAAAAGGTACGGCTTTGAAAGCGAGGGCAACTTTAAACCGGCGGCAAAAAAATATAATTCTTGCCGGAAGCTTACTCGGCCTTGCCGGTAAAAGTTCGAACTAGAAGCGTTAAATAAATTAGATGATGAATCTATCCTTCGGGATTTGCGCATATAATGAACAGGGAAATATACTTAGCCTCCTTGAGGGCTTGCTTTCTCAGGAATTAAAGAATGCGTGTATCAAAGAAATTATAGTTATTGCAAGCGGGTGTACCGATAATACCGAAAAAATCGTCAAAGAATTCGCAAAAACAAATCCAAAAGTTTTTCTCTTAAGCGAAACTGAAAGAAACGGGAAAGCTGCAGCCGTGAATCTTTTTCTTAAAAAAGCAGCGGGGGACGTTTGCGTTTTGGTAAGTGCTGATACCCTTCCGGAAAAGAATGCCATAGATACCCTTATTAAACCGCTTATTGATGGAAAAGTCGGAATGACAGGCGGTCGTCCCGTTCCGGTCAATTCCAAAGATACTTTCACTGGTTTTCTGGCTCATTTTATGTGGGGCTGCATCATGAGATTGCAAAGAAAACTCCGAAGCTGGGGGAAATGGTTGCTTTCAAAAATATCGTCAAGGAAATTCCTTCGGAGACTGCGGTAGATGAGGCAAGCGTAGAGGCGCTACTCCGTAAACAGGGGCTGGAACTTCGATATGTGGAAGAAGCGATAGTTTACAACAAAGGTCCGGAAACAATAAAGGACTTTTTAAAACAAAGAAGAAGAATTTATGCCGGCCACCTCTGGACGAAGAAGTACCAGGATTACAGTGTCTCTACTATGAGCGGTCTAAAAATACTGGGACTTGTTCTGAAACGTCTGAACTTTAATCCTAAAGTTCTTTTTTACACAATCTTTGCCGTTAAGCTGGAAGTTTTCAGTCGCCTGCTCGGCTGCCTGGACTTTTATTTATTGAAGAAGAATCCCGCAAAGTGGGAAATGGCGACAACAACAAAAAACTTGAAATAAGGTTTTGGGTCTATAAGGTCCATAAGGTTCGTAAGTGTAAGACTTTATAGACCTTATAAACATTATGGACTTTACGGACGTTTTTACAGGAGATTATGCTGCGAATATTATTCATGACATTATTTTATAAGTTGTTTTATTACCTGGGATTCCCTCGACTATTACCATTTTCCTACACTTTCAGCGTTACTTTTAAATGTAACTCCAGATGCCGTACTTGCGGTGTTTGGCAAAGACAGGGGGAAGATTTAAAGCTTGATGAATTTAAGAAGATATTTTCCTCTCTAGGGCGTTCTCCTTTTTGGGTGACAATAAGCGGAGGAGAACCTTTTTTAAGAACCGATCTGGTTGATATAGTCAAAGCGTTATATGATACCTGCTTGCCGGCTGTTATAAATATTCCGACAAACGGGATACTCGAGAATATTATCCCCGAAAGAGTGGAAGAGCTTGTAAAATACTGCAAGAAATCATCAATAATAATTAATGTTTCCCTGGATGACATCAGGGAAAAGCATGATGAGATAAGAGGATTTAAGGGTAATTTTGAAAAAGCAATGCTCACCTATACCAAGCTAAGAAAACTGGAGTATCCAAACCTGACTCTTGGTATTCATACTGTAATTTCAAAATTTAATGTTGTCCGCATAAAAGAGATATTTGAAGAGCTTGCAAAGCTTAATCCGGATTCTTATATTACAGAGATTGCCGAAAGGCGCGGGGAGCTTCTTACCCTAAATTCGGATATTACGCCTGAGGCAGAAGTTTACAGGGATGCCGTTGAGTTTTTAATGCGGGAAACCGGGAAAAAAAATTATAAAGGCGCCGGCAAATTGACAAAACTTATAAGGGAAGAATATTATAGGCTGGCAGGCCGGGTTCTTGCTGAAAAAAAACAAATAATACCGTGCTATGCCGGGGTATCAACGGCTCATGTTGCCGCTGACGGTAATGTTTGGTTTTGCTGTATGAAATCAGAAACGCTAGGCAGCCTTTGCGAAGCAGATTATGACCTCAAAAAACTCTGGTTTACGGAAAAAGCTGCCGCGATGAGAAAAGCAATCAAGAAAGAGCGTTGTTTTTGCCCGCTGGCGAACATGTCTTACACGAACATGCTTATGAGTCCGCGTTGCTTATTTAAACTCGGTATAAAATATGTTTTTGGAATATTCAAATGAAAATAATATTAATCCATCCTGAACTTAAAAAATATGTACAGCCCAAGCTCCCGCCTCTCGGGCTTCTTTCTCTTGCGGCGGTGCTGGAAAAAGCCGGATATCAGGTTGAAGTACTGGATTTGAATGTAACTCCGAAAATATATAATGATATAAATTTTTCGGAATATGGAATGATAGGAATTACAGCGACTACTCCTCTCATTAAGGAAGCGTGGATACTGGCAAAAGAGTTGAAAAAACTCACAAAGGTTCCTGTTGTATTCGGCGGTCCGCATCCTTCTGCTTTACCGGAAGAGAGTCTGGATAACGGAGCGGATATTATTGTCAGACATGAAGGGGAAAAAACTATTTTGGAACTTGCAGATACCCTTCAAAAAAACGGTGATTTAAAAAAAGTTAACGGATTAGTTTTTAGAGAAAATGGGAGCACAATTAAAACTCCGAAAAGAACATTTTTAACGGAAGAAGAATTAAACGGGCTTCCGTTTCCCGCGTACCATCTCCTTAAAGAGGTTTCGCTTTATTCCACTCCTCAGCCGGTTATTTCAGAAAAAGCCAGAAGCTTGACTGTAGTAACCTCTAGAGGCTGTCCGTATCTCTGTAACTATTGTTTTAAAGGGGTTTTTGGAAGGGAATGGAGAGCTCAAAGCGCAGAGTATGTCGTAAAACTCTTCAAATACCTCGTGGATACCTTCAAAGTGGAGGAGATAGGGGTGCAGGATGATGCTTTTAATATTGATACGAAGAGAGTTAAAGCAATTTGCGACGGACTGCTCAGGGAAGGGGTTAAAGTAAAATGGACCACGGCGCAGGGGCTCAGGGCTAATTCGGTTACGCTGGATTTATTCCGGAAAATGAAACAAACGGGATTCTTCAGGACCGGTTTTGGTATTGAAAGCGGAAATCAGGCAATTATCTCCGAGCATATTCATAAGGCGGTAAAGAAAGAGGATGTCATTGCCGCGGTAAAAGCCGCAAAGGCCGCCGGTATTGAGCCGATCACTTATTTTATGATAGGAAACTCTGGGGAAAATGAAAAGACGATGCAGGAAACTATCGATTTTGCCAGGGAGCTGAATACGGATATTGCTCATTTTACCATTACGGTTCCGTTCCCAGGGACACCGTTGTATGCGCAGATAAAAGAAGAAGGAAAATTTTTAGTGACGGACTGGTCGCTTTACGGTTATACTAAGGGTATCTGCTACTTTGAGCTTGGCGAGGTAAAGAAAAAACTTGTTGAGCGGATGTGGAAGAAGGCCTACAGAAGTTATTATTTAAAGCCTTATAGGATCTGGAGAATGATAGCAAAAAAAGGGGCCTTGAAAAGGCTGCCGGCCTTATTTAAAGCGGCTTTACAGTATCTGGGAATCAGGAGGACAGCTTAATGGCGGATATAATACTGGTGCAGCCGGTAGTGGGGCTGCTTGATAATATCAAAAGCGCTCCTGCTGTACCTCTTTCGTTAATTCACGCGGCTGCGCTTGCCGTAAAAGAATTTGACATAATAATAATTGATCAAAGAATTGAGAAAGACTGGGAAGAGAGATTAAAAACGGAATTAAAGAAAAACCCGCTCTGTGTCGGGGTTACCTGCATGCTCGGGCCGCAGATAAAATTTGCGCTTCAGATCTGCGAGGTTGTTAAGAAAGCAAGCAAGGTGCTTACGGTTTGGGGAGGCGCTCACGGCTCTACGCTCACCGAACAAACAGTTCTTTCGCCGCTTGTGGATTTTGTTGTTTTTGGAGATGGAGAAGTTACTCTTGTTGAACTTGCGAGGGCGTTAAAAAATAAAACCCCCCTTAAAGATGTAAAAGGGTTATATTATAAAGAAAATGGAAAGATACAAAAAACAGCCGATAGGGAATACCTGGAACTGGATGCTTATCCTGTTCCGCCTTATGAGCTGGTAGATGTCAGGAAATATCTTCCTGTAAGATTCGGAAAACCGACTATAGATATAGAATCCAGCCGCGGATGTCCTTTTACCTGTACTTTTTGCTACAATCCGCATGTAAATCGGTGCAGCTGGAGGGCTTTAAAAGCAGAAACGGTTCTTGACAGGGTGAAATATTTTAAAGAGAAGTTCGGAATAGAAAGTGTCTGGTTTATAGATGATGAAATGTTCGTGGACTTAAAACGGGCTAAAATAATTATTGAAGGCCTCATGAAAATGAATGTTAAATGGACGGTACAGGGAATTACCGTTAAGTCGGTGCTCCGGATGGATGAGGTGTATCTCAAGATGCTTTCCGAGGCGGGGTGTAAACAGCTTAACCTCGGCGGTGAATCCGGTTCACTGCGAATCCATGAAATGATTAAAAAAGGAATAAATCCGGAAAAAATACTGGAAGTAAATAAAAAACTAAAAGGGAGCGGAGTTTCACCCTGGTATTACTTTATAGGCGGGTTTCCTACGGAAACGGAAGAAGAACTCAAAATGACCGTGGATCTCATTGTTCGAATATTAAAAGAAAATAAACATGCGAAAATCTCAGGGTTGGGCTGTTATACTCCGTATCCGGGGACTGAAATGTTTAAACAATCAGTGGAATTGGGATATGAACCTCCAAAAGAGCTTAGGGGCTGGAGTACTTATGCTGTGGATAATATAAATACTCCGTGGGTAACCGGAAGACTAAAAAAACTGATAGAGGGGCTGCAATTTACCAGTTTTTTTATTGATAATAAACCAAATGATATTAATGCCCCCTGGTATGTTCAAGCGGCGGCGTTTTTATATAAACCTGTCGCAAAATTCAGGTTAAAGCATATGTTCTTTGATTTTCCTGTTGAGATAATGATAGGAAATAAAATTAAAAAAAGGATAGCCAACCAAAAATGTTTCTGATATTTATTCAGCGCTCTGCGTTCCCTAACTTCGGGATAATGAGCATATCCGCGCTCCTAAAAAAGCACGGGCATAATACTGATCTGCTCATTGTTTCCGAGGAAAAAGATATTATTTCCAAATTAAAAACGTTAAAACCGGATATTGTCGGGCTTCATACGATTACCGGGGAGCATAATTGGGCGCTCTCGCTTGCTAAATAAATAAAAGCGGCAGGTTTTACAACTCTGCTCGGAGGTCCGCATGCCACTTATTATCCTGAGGAGACTATAAATAAAGAAGGGGTGGATCTGATAGCCGTAGGGGAAGCGGAGTATGCCTGTCTTGACCTGTTAGATAATCTAAGGGATAAAAAAGAAATATCAAGTATTCGAAATCTTTGGCTAAAAGATGCTTCCGGAAAGATTATAAAAAATGAACTTCGCTGTCTGATAGAGGATCTGGATTCTTTGCCTTCTCCGGATAGAAAGATATATTATAAATATTCTTTTCTTGGAAAAGCCAGCGTTAAGCAGTTCTTGACGGGCAGGGGGTGCCCCTATGACTGCACTTTTTGTTCCAACCATCTCTTAAGAAGGATGTATGAGGGGAAGGGAAAATATATCCGCCGGGTTTCTCCCGAAAAAATAATTGAAGAAATAAAAACGGTCAGGCAAAAATGGGGTTTCAGAAGCATTTCCTTTACGGATGATGTTTTTGTAATGGCTCCTGCCTGGCTGGATGAATTTTTACCGCTTTTCAAAAAAGAGATAGGAGTTCCTTTTATGTGTAATGTCAGGGTAAATCTCGTAACGGAAGCGCTTGTGGTAAAACTTAAAGCAAACGGCTGTTACGGGGTTGCCATGGGAATAGAATCCGGAAATGAGGATTTAAGAAACAGGGTTTTAAAAAAAAGAATATCAAACGAAGAAATAATTAAAGCAGGCCGGCTTATCAAAAGCAACGGTCTTAAGCTTAAAGCTTTTAATATGCTCGGACTTCCCGGGGAGACTTTTGAGCAGGCGCTGGAAACCCTTGAAATAAATATGAAAATACGCCCGGATTTCACTCCGGTAGCTCTTTTAGAGCCGTATCCAAAGTATGAGATTACGGATTATGCTGTTTCTAAGGGGTATTTGAATAAAAATTACGGGTTGGATGATGTAGCGGGAAGTATTTATGTTCCGTCAAAGATAGAGCTTAAGGATAAAGACAAGATCATTAATCTCCAGTCGTTTTTCTTTCTGGCAGTGAAATTCCCGGTTTTACTTCCGCTTATTAAAAAACTGGTTAATTATAAACCGAATATTTTTTATAAATTACTGACAAAAATAATTTACGGGTATTATATGAGCAGAATTCACAGGTTAACCCTTGGCGATATTATCCGCTATGCGCTCCATATAGACGCCACACAGGTATAAAATGAAAAAATTCTATGAAGTTGCATTGCTGGAAGGGGAGGGGCTCGGGACCGCTTACGAATATTATATGAAGCGGCGCTTATTAATGAAGCTGTTCAGAAAAGAGGGGCATCCCTGCTCTTTTTGTGTCTTTGGCCTTCCGGAAAGATACGGAACTTCAATGGATTTTTGCCTGCTGGCAGGTGAAGTCAAAGCGGAAAGAGTTATGCTCCTGGACGAAAGGAGCAATGCCGTAATGAAATGCACCTCGGCCGTTCAAAAACTCAAAGAAAAAAATTTGCTCCCTGATTTACTTCTGCAGGTAAAAGAAGGCCTTACGCTTAAAGATGAAAAATATGATTTTATAACAAATTGCGAGGTCTTTCAGAGATTCAGCGAAGAAGAAGCTGTAAAAATGATTGAAGATGCTGCCGAAAACTCAAAGCTTTCGGTGTTTTTCCTGCCGAATGGTTTTAATGTTAACCAGGTTGCTTCTCCCGAAAGAAAAGCGGTAAATCCGATAGAGTTCATGAAAAAAATTGCGGAAAAAGTTGAGATAATAAACTGGGGTTATATTGATATGCCGCCTTTTCCGTCCGGCTCCAAGATCTCGGAGCAAAAAAGAAATGCCGTAAAAACAGGCGCTTTTAGTTTTGCTGTTTTCCTTGTTCTTAAGGTCTGGGCTGTGTTTGAAATACTAACACCCTCTTTTATTAAGAAAAAATTCTCCCATGCTTTTTATCTGGCGGTGAGAGGAAAATGAACCCGAGCAGGATATTTATAGAAACAAGATTTTTGCAAGAAACATCCTTGCCGCAGTTTGCACGTTTAAGTAATATTGATTAAAAGTATTGGTAGTACATTGACAAACGTCTTTTTTGTGGGTATGATATCGGAAGCAAATATGGAAACGATAACTCCAAATAGGAAGGTATAATGGAAACACAAATTTCAAGAGTATTTAACCCTATGACAAAGTGTACGGAAATATATTAATAAGCAGATTTGTCATCCTGAGTCGGGTTTTTGACGAAGGATATCTGCCTTTATTAAATTGCTTGAAAAACAGAGATGTTTCGTCAGAAAAAAGACGACTCAACATGACAATACTATTTGTCCGTGCTTTACTGACCGGTTACTCTTTATGTATTTCAGTTATTAAAAAAGGAAAATGTGAGAACATTATTGATTTCAATGGTAATAGGTCTTGTTGCGGGTGTAATTGATATTATACCAATGATTGTGCAAAAATTAGAAAGAAGAGCTGTGATATCCGCATTTTTACAGTATTTTTTTGTATCTATTATTATTGTGAATATCAACTTGCCCGGTATTGTCTGGTGGCTGCAGGGCGGTATAATTTCGCTGTCTTTGGCCCTGCCTATTATTATAATCGTTGCAGAAAAAGATAAAAAGGCCGTTCCAATAATTGCAGGTATGTCGATAGTCCTGGGTACATTAATCGGCATTGCCGGACATTATTTTAAATAAACAAACTGCATATAATTAAGAAAATAGAAAGAAATAGTGCAGGGACAGGCACGCCTGTTCCTGCGAGATGCATGTTGATAATATGTTTACAAAGGAGAAATCATGATCAAAAAAGGCGAATACCAGGGAAAACCGGTTATTTCTTTAATGAGGAAGGAGGATGATAAATTTCCCTTTACTTTTGGGCTTAACAAAGCAAAGATGATTCTGGAGAACATTGAAGAAATAAAAAAGTTTGTGGAAGAGACAGAGCAGCCGAAGTAAAAGTAAACTCGAAGCTCTAAATTCGAAATTCGAAACAAAACTGATAAAGAGATAAATCAGAAAAAAGCTTTAAAATATTGTTTTGTTGGCGTTTTTTGATTTTAGCTTTGGGTTTTTTCGAATTTCGAGTTTAAAATTTCGGATTTCCTTTATTCAAGCTAAAGCTTGAATAAAGGTATTACCGTAAGTCCCGTCACTATTCCGCTCACCAGAAACGGCAAACTTATATCTATCGGAGCCAGGGCGCCGGCTATAAAAGGGGCGATAACGGCTCCGAGCGAGGAAAGGGCCACGGCTTCGCTTACATCTCTTCCGCGGGATTTTTCTCTTGCGAACTCCTGAATATAATGATTCTGTATCGGAGACCAGAAGGCTGCGCCGAAAAGGTCATGAGTCAGCCAGACGGTAACTGCGATCCAGAAATTCGGAATTAAGGCTGCTGCGCTGATAGCGAGCGCCTCGTAGAGCATAGTTACTATATATATAAATTTAAGGTTCCTTCCTTTCATGAAGTTTCCGTAGATGAACATTGGTACGCCGAGAAGCATTCTATGGATCATCAACACGACCGCTGCGTCTGCTATTGAAATACCGAATTTTTGAATAAAAAAGAGCGGCATGATAAAACAATGGCTGATATTCATGCCTAGAGTCATGATAAACATAGCCAGAGTAAGATTCTTTAGTTTTGGCGGTAAGTCTATCTTCAATAAATCTTTGAACTTGAGGGCTGTCTTTTCGCTCTTTATCGGTTTGAAATCCTCTTTAAAGAAAGCCAGAAAGAAAATACAGGAAATAAAAAGCGCAATACCGCAGGCAAAAAAGGCGCTCCTTGTAGCAATCAGGCCTCCTATCATTGTACCGATACCCTGAAGGAAAAATTCCATTCCCACGGTCTTTGAAATGAGATTCAGGAAATTCTTTTTACCGTTTTCATATACCAGAATAGAGCGCATGGTATCTCGAACTATTAGAGAAGCTTCCCGGACAGTCTTTACAATTGTTAAGGGGATGAGCGAACCAAAAATAGGAGTGAGAATGTTGCCGAGAGCGCTAAAGAGAAGTCCCATGGTATAAAAAGGCTTTCTTCCTATTCTGTCGGAATGAACCCCGACATAAAGACGGAGAAAATAGATTAGTACCGAAGAAAATCCGAAGATAATACCCATATTTGCAAAAGAAATATTAATTTCTTTTAAATAAATGGGCATTACGAAATCATAGACACCCATGCAGACGGCAAACACAGCCGAAGTGAGGATAATGACCCAAAGATTACGGTTCAAGTGAACTCCCTTAATGCAGAAAATAGATAATCGAAAATTGAGAATAGATTAATGGAGCTATTGAATATGAATTAAATATCAAATATTAATTCTCTATTTTCAAAAAGTTATCTTTCTAGTCTGATTTCTTAATATACAATAAATATAAAGGTAATTCAATTATTAATATATGTGGAGTTTTCCTATATTGCATATACTGTCTCTTTAGGCGTAGAATAGGTATTATGAAAACAGTTTTTCAGACAAATGACGTAGGCACTATGACAGTTGTAAAGAGTATTCTGGAATCCTCAGGGATATCCTGTGTTCTTTTGGATGAGTATACTCAGCTTGTCAAACCTTCCGCTTTGCAGTTTTCCGGCGGCGGCCGTTTAGCTGTTGCCGATGAACGGGAAGAAGAGGCAAAAGCAATAATTGAAGATTACTTGAAAACGGTAAAAGAAAATTCTTCTTTTACTAAAGAAACTGTTAAGAGTAATTTAAAATGTCCGGAATGCGGGAGCAAAGAATTTGTGCCGACCCTCTGGAGTATTCTTTTTGGCGGGAACAAATATAAGTGCGCGGCATGCGGTAATAAGTTTAAATATAAGTTGTAGATTTTGGTAGAATTAACCTTATTATTCTGTTAAAATTATCTTATGAGAATAATAAAAACTTCCGAAATTGTAAATATTTGCGACAGGACTC